>JAJRXN010000472.1 GCA_024276295.1 Acidobacteriota bacterium | reverse complement strand
GTCGTCTTCGAGCTGCCGGAGAGCTACGCGTCGGTGCGGCTCGAGATCTCGGATCCGGTGACGGGCGAGGTCGTGCGGACGGTCCAGCTCGACGACCAGAAGACGGCCGGTCGGCACGAGGCGGTCTGGGACGGCGAGGACGACTCCGGGCGGGCGCTCGATCCCGGTCGCTGGTCCTTCCGGATCGTCGCCATCGACGAGGGGGGCCGCGAGACGGCGATCACCGGACTGGTCCGCGTGCGGACCGAGGGCATCCACTACGGCGCCGAGGGCCAGAGACTGTTCGCCGGACCGCGGAAGATCACGTTCCCCGAGATCGTGGAAATCCTGGGAAGCTGACGTCGCAGGCGTCGTTCCCTCACTCACGTCAGAGGAGACTTCCAGATGAGCTTCAGTTCGTTCTATGCCGGCCTGACGGGACTCAAGACCTACTCGTCGTCCCTCGGTGTGATCGGGAACAACCTCGCCAACATCAATACGATCGGCTACAAGAGCGGCCGCGCCCAGTTCGCGGAGCTGGTGAGCCAGGCGTTCGGCACCGCGGCCAACGGTGCGGGCAACGTGCTGCAGGCCGGCCTCGGGGTGCGGCTGGCGGGCGTCCAGAGCCAGTTCTCCCAAGGAGCGCTGCAGGCGACCGGCCTGGTGACCGACATGGCGATCCAGGGCAACGGTTTCTTCGTCATGCGCGATGCCAACGGCGCGCAGATGTACTCGCGCGCCGGGAGCTTCACGTTCGACAAGGACGGTTTCCTCGTCAACCCGGCCGGCCATCGGGTCCAGGCCTACACGCAGCGTGACGCGCTCGGCCGGATCCAGTCCAGCGGTGATCTCGGCGACGTGCTGATCCCGCTCGGAATGCAGTCCGACCCGCAGGCGACCGCCACGATGCGTCTGCAGCTCAACCTCGATGCCCAGACCGATCTCGCCGCGCCGCCGTTTGCGACGAGCATCGCCGTCTACGACAGCCTCGGTGCGGAGCACGACTTGACGATGCGCTTCACGCCGCAGGACACCGATTCCGACGGGACGATCGACCAGTGGCTGTGGGAGGCGATGCTGCCGGCCAGCGAACTGGCTGGGGGAGGCACCGGTGACACCGTCGTCGGCAGCGGGACGCTGCAGTTCGACGGCAGCGGCCAGCTCGTCAGCCCGACCACCGACCAGTCGATCAGCATTCCGGCCTGGTCCAACGGGGCCGACGCCCAGACCGTGACCTGGCAGCTCTTCGATCCGGAAAGCGGCGATCCGGTACTCTCCAGTTTCGCCAAGAGTTCGGTGCTCAGCGACTACACCCAGGACGGGTTCCCGCCCGGTGAGCTGCAGGGGCTGTCGGTCGACGCGGCCGGACTGATTACCGGAACGTTCTCGAACGGCCGGACCGAGGAACTGGCGCAGATCGCCATCGCCAACTTCAACAACCCCGGCGGCCTGCTCAAGGCGGGAGACAACGAGTTCGTCGCCACGGTCGGCTCCGGGCCGGCGGTGATCGGCGAAGCCGGCCTCGGCGGGCGGGGGTCGATCGCGGCGCAGGCGCTCGAGCTGTCCAACGTCGACATCACCGAGCAGTTCACCGACCTGATCATCGCCCAGCGCGGCTACCAGTCGAACAGCCGCGTGATCACGACGACCGACGAGGTGATCCAGGAGGCGCTCTCGCTCAAGCGCTGATCTGCGCCGTCTCTGTTTCCGAGGCCACCACCGCGCCCCCGGGACCGTGTTCCGGGGGCGTCGTTCGTCCGCCACCGTCCGTCCGCCACGGCCCGCCAGCGAGCGTCGGCCGCTTGACGCTTTCCCTGGCCGATCGCCGGTCCTCCGTCGGTCGGCCGGCTGCTGTCCTGCGCAAATCACCTGAAATCAAACGGTTGCAGGAAACGCCCGGGCAGGCACGCCGCTTGCTCTGGGGGCAGCGGACGAGCGGAGGCCGCGTGATGGCGGACGAAAGACCGAATCCTGCATCGCCCGGGGCAGGCGTCCCGGAAGTCGATCTGCTGACGGCGGCGCTGCGGCGTCCCGAAGCGGCGGGGCTGCCGCTGACGCTCTCGGTCTGCCTGGCGCAGGGCACCGTCTCGATCGGGCGGCTTCGCCAGCTCGCCCCCGGCACGGTCGTGCGCCTCGACACGGAACTCGGCGAACCGGCGCGGCTGCTCGCCGAAGGGCGGCCGATCGCCCGCGGAGAACTCGCCGAGCGTCGCGGGACGCTCACGCTGCGGATCGGAGCCTTTGGAGATGCCGATGACTGAGGTCGTCGGGGGAGACCTGTTCCCGATCATCCGGGCGTTCTCGTCGCTCGGACTCGTGCTGGCGATCGTGCTCGCCTTCGGCTGGCTGCTGCGACGCCGGATGGCGGGCGGCCGCGCCGGACGGATGCACGTCGAAGAGCGCCTGGTGATCGCCCGCAACCAGCAGGTGCTGCTGCTGCGCGTCGGCGCACGCCGGCTGCTGGTCGGCGCCGGCGAACGCGGACTCTCGCTGCTGACCGAACTCGACCCGGCCGATGATTCCGCGACGTGCGCGCCGGAGGATGAGCCGGCCGTCGCCGATGACGAGACGCTGCTGTCCGCGGCGACGCGGTTTCGCGGCGCGCTCGGCGACGCGCTGCGCGCCCGGCGGAGCGCCCCGTGACCCGCAGCGGCCGCATCGCCGCTCTGGCCACCGTGCTGCTCGCGGCGGCGGCCGGGTCCGCCCTGGCGGGCGCGGGCTCGATCGAGCTGTCACTCGACGCCGGCAGCGGCACCGGGCTCGGCAACTCCGCCGTCCGCGTCGCGCTGCTGCTGACGCTGCTGACCATCGCGCCCTCGCTGCTGTTGCTGATGACGTGCTTCGTGCGCTTCATCATCGCGCTGCACTTCCTGCGTCAGGCGCTCGGGACGCCCCAGATGCCGCCCAACCAGGTCCTGATCGGTCTGGCGCTGTTCCTGACGCTGTTCGCCATGAGTCCGACGATCGACCGGGTCTACGAGCAGGCGTGGAAGCCGTACGAGCAGGGCGAGATCGACGAGTACGAGGGTATCCAGGCCGCCGCGCAGCCGTTCCGCGAGTTCATGCTGGCCAACACGCGCGAGGCTGATCTCAAGCTGTTCGTGCGCATGGGCAGAATCGAGCGGCCGTCCGGGCCCGAGGCGCTGCCGCTGCGGGTCGTGATTCCGGCGTTCGTCATCTCCGAACTGCGCACCGGTTTCCAGATCGGCTTCCTGCTGTTCCTGCCGTTCCTGGTGATCGACCTCGTCGTCGCATCGATCCTGCTGGCGATGGGAATGATGATGCTGCCGCCGGCGATGGTGTCGTTGCCGTTCAAGATCCTGCTGTTCGTTCTCGTCGACGGCTGGAGCCTGATCGCAGGCTCGCTGGTCGCCGGGCTCAACTGACACGGGGAGGCGGGATGGACGAATCGTTCGTCGTGATGATCGGATACCAGACGCTGCGGACGGCGATGCTGCTCGCCGCGCCGATGCTGCTTGCCGGCATGGCCGTCGGCGTGCTGGTCAGCATCATCCAGGTCGCGACGTCGATCCAGGACATCACGATCACGTTCATTCCCAAGATCCTCGCCGTGTTCTTCGTTCTGCTGTTCTCGCTGCACTGGATGCTCAACGTCCTGCTCGCCTTCACGCGCATGATCTTCGACCTGGTGATCAGCACGTCATGATCGCGATTCTCGCGGAACCGGGGCCCCGGCGGCCGGAACGGAGCGGGTGATGATCGGCCCCGTCACGTTCGCCCTGCCGTGGGACGACCTGGTGCTCGGATTCGCGCTGTCGATCCGTGCCACGACGTTCGTGATGACCGCGCCGGTGGTCGGTGCCCGGGCGATCCCGGGACGGGTCCGGATCGGCTTCGCGCTGCTGCTGGCGCTCGTCGTCGCGCCGGCGCCCCCGGCGGACGTCGTGTTGCCGCTGCTGGTGATCAAGGAAGCGCTCGTCGGGCTCGTGATCGGGCTGGCGGGCCGGTTCGCTCTCGACGCGTCGCTGTTCGC
>JAJRXN010000006.1 GCA_024276295.1 Acidobacteriota bacterium | reverse complement strand
CGAAGGCGGCCCCTGGCAACTGACAGCGGCGTGGCTCGCACCTGTACGCGCGATCACGCGCCGGCGTCCACGCCTACATCCACAGCAGTCCGAGATACCAGCGGACGAACGCATCGCCCCACAGCGCGGCGAGGACGGCCGCCGGGGCGAGGAAACATCCGAACGGCAGCTCGCGGGTCATGTCCCACCGCCCGGTGAGCAGGAACGGTGCGGCTCCGAGCGAGCCGACGACCGAGGCGGTCATGATCGTCACGACGACGCCCGGCACGCCGGTGAACGCCCCGACGCCGACCATCATCTTGAGATCGCCGCCGCCGAGCGCGTCGCGATCGAACAGCACCCGCCAGGCGAGCGCCAGGAAGAAGAAGATCCCGTAACCCAGGCCGGCGCCGGCGATCGCTGAACCGATCCGCGTCAGCGGCGTGCCCCCGCCGAACCACCCGGGCGCCAGGTCGAGCGCCGGGTTCCACGGGGCGACCAGCAGGCCCAGCGCGCCGAGCGGCCACGTGACGCGGTCGGGCAGGATCTGGTGGTCCCAGTCGGTGAAGAACAGCACGATCATCGCCGACACGAACGGCAGCAGCAGGAAGGTCTGCACCGACAGCCCGAAACGCCAGGCGACGAGCAGCCACAGCGCCGCGTTGAGTGCCTCGACGAACGGATAGCGCCACGAGATCGCCGCAGCGCACTCGGCGCAGCGGCCGCGCAGCACGAACCACGAGACGACCGGGATGTTCAGGTACCACGGAATCGCCGCCCCGCAGGCCGGGCAGCGCGAGCGCGGGGTGACGATCGACTCGCGGCGCGGAATGCGCCAGATGCAGACGTTGAGGAACGAACCGACCACCGCGCCGAACAGCACGGCGCCGACGTACAGTTCGAGGCGGACCAGTTCTTCGAACGTCATGAACGGTCCCCTTCGAACGAGGCGCCGGAAGGGGCGCTGACCCGGCACGAGCGCCTGTCGTAGCGCAGCCTGGCGCTTCCCGGAAGGCGCGGCAGGCGGTCGAGGTCGCCGCTGCGCACGAGGTCCTCGAGTCGGGCCGGGCAGCGGCCGGTCCGCGCACGCCAGGCCTCGAGTGCACGCTCGATCGCGGACAGCGCGACCTCCTGCTCGAGCCGCTGGACCCAGTACTCGGCCACGCGCCGCGTCCGCTCGTCGGGCGGGTTCTCCGCCAGCCGGCGGTACTCGGCGAGCGCGCCCTCGAGGTCCCCGGCCTTGGCCAGAGAGGCCGCCGCAAGCCGCAGGAGCTGAACCGGCGCGCCGGGCATCTTCCTGGCGCGCATCCAGTACTCGCGCGCGCAGTCGTATCGGCGCGCCATGAAGCACTCCCAGCCGGCCCAGTAGGCCAGCTTCCAGCGCTCCGGCAGATCCTCGCGCGCGAGCCCCTTGTCGTAGAGGCGCAGGGCCATCATCGGGTCGCGGGCCTCGAGCGACATCACGAGGGCGCCGATCAGGTAGACCTCGGTGTAGTACGGATCGAGTTCGGTGATCGCGCCGCCGAAGACCTGTTCGAGGTACTCGAACCGGGTCTCCGAGTCGCGGTAGCTCGAGTAGTACTGGATCGCCCAGATGTACAGCAGGTCGGCCAGCGTCTCCTCGTGTCCGAGGGCCAGCGCCCGCAGGTACGGCCCCTCGGGCAGATAGAGCAGCTCGGCCGGCAGCCGCCCGCGGTCGATCCCCTCGAGGCGCACGCGGGCGTGGGCGACGGCGAACAGCAGCGCCCCGGCGAGCAGCACGACGAGCAGCCGGCGCACCATCAGACCAGATCCCGCCGCCGGAACGCCAGACAGCCGATCAGCAGCAGCAACGCCGCGTAGCCCAGTTCCCACACCGTGGCCCAGACGACCCGCTCGAGGGGAATCGGCAGGCCGTGGACCGCCAGCGCGCGCACGTCGCCGTACTCGAGGTCGGGCAGCACGAGGTAGCAGAAGCGTACGATCGCGCGGGCCGCGCCCGCCACCTCGGGCAGCTTGCTCTCGAGCAGCGTCAGCGACCATGCGAGATGTCCGACGACGTACAGCGCGGCGGTGAACAGCGCCGAGAAGATCGGTGTCGAGAACGATGAGAAGAACACCGCCGCCGCGGTGATGAACATCAGCTCGACCCACAGCATGAACACCGCGGTGACCAGCGCGGGCGCGAACGCACCGCGCAGCGCCAGCAGGCCGAACAGCGCCAGCGCCATCACGACGGCGTTGATCGTG
>JAJRXN010000471.1 GCA_024276295.1 Acidobacteriota bacterium | reverse complement strand
GCCGCGGTCGAGGACGAACGGTACCGCTTCTACTGGGACGGCATGCCGGTCTGGGGCCGGCTGCGCGACCACGCCGAGACGTTCGCCGGTGCGCGGGCCTGCGTCGTGGCCTCGACCTACTGCAACAGCTGGATCTTCGAGGGGCTCGGCGAGGACGATCCGTTCGTCGGCATGGCGCGTGCATACAGCGAGATCTTCATCGCGCGCTCCGAGGCCTACAAGCAGCGCTACCTGACGCGGATGGTCGAGGACTACGCCGTGGACGGTCTGATCTTCCACGACGCCAAGACCTGCCCCAACAACTCGAACAACCGCTACGGTCTCCCGGCCCGGCTGGCCGACGAGCTGGGCGTGCCGTACATCGTGATCAACGGCGACCTCAACGACCTGCGACTCTACTCCGACGAGCAGGCCCGGACCCAGTTCGAGGCGCTGATCGAGCAGATCGAGGAGCGGCGGGGCTGATGGATGCCCGGGATCCGGCCCCGCGGTCGAGCTCGTCCGGCTCCACCGCGCACGAGGCGCCCGTCTTCTGCGGCGTCGACATCGGCGCCTCGGCCACGAAGCTCGTGCTGATCGACGCGCGCGGCGCCGTGCTGGCCCGCGCACTGCGGCACTCCGGGGTCGACTACGCCGCCACCGCGGAAGCGTGCCTCGGCAGCGCACTGCAGGAAGCCGGCGTGCAGCGGGAGCGGCTCGCCCGAACGGTCTCGACCGGCTACGGACGGAGCAACGTCGCCTTCGCCGACGGGACCCGGACCGAGATCTCGTGTCACGCCGCCGGCTGCTGGGAGCTGCTCCGCTGCGCGATGACGATCGTCGACATCGGAGGCCAGGACAACAAGATCATCCACGTCGACGGCGAAGTACGGCGTTCGAGCTTCCGGATGAACCGCAAGTGCGCCGCGGGAACCGGCGCATTCATCGAGGAGATCGCGCTGCGCCTCGGCCTCGACGTCGACAGCCTCGACGAGCTGGCGGCGAGCACCGACCGGGCCGTTCCGCTCGGGAGCTTCTGCACCGTGTTCGCCAAGACCGAGATCCTGGCGCACCTGCGGCGCGGCGAGCCGGTCGAGGGGATCGTCCGTGGCGCCTTCCGCTCCGTGGTGGCGCGGATCGTCGAGATGGACACGCTCGAAGGGCAGGTCGTCGCCACCGGCGGGGTCGTGGCGCACAACCCGACGATCCCGAAGCTGCTCGAGGAGAAGCTCGGCCGGCCGGTGACCGTTCCGGAGCATCCGCAGTTCACGGGCGCCTACGGCGCGGCGCTGCATGCCGCGCGGTCCTGCTGAGCGGGACGACAGTCAAGGAGGAGAACATGCTCGACGGGTTGTTCAGGCCGCGGGCGGTGGCGGTGATCGGCGCGTCCGCGAATCCGCTGTCGATCGGCCACATCGTGGTGCGGAATCTGCTGGATCATGAATTCAAGGGACCGATCTTCCCGATCAATCCCAAGGGAGGATCGATCTGCAGCATCAAGGCCTACCGCTCGATCTCCGAGGTCCCGGACCAGGTCGATCTGGTCAACATCTCGATCAAGGCCGAGTACATCCCGGCGATCATCGACGAGTGCGGCCGGCACGGCGTCAAGTTCGCCATCGTGCACAGTGCCGGCTTCAAGGAGGTCGGCGAGGAAGGCGTGCGCCGCGAGCGGGAGATGGTCGAGATCGCCCACCGGCACGGGATGCGGATCTACGGCCCGAACAGCCAGGGGATCCAGAACTCCGATCCGGAGGTCTCGGTCTACGCCAACTTCACGTTCGTTCCGATGAAGCCGGGCAACATCTCGATCATCGCCCAGGGTGGCGGCATGGGCGAGCTGCTCAAGCTGCATCTGTCGAAGGTCGGGCTCGGCCACCGTCTGTACTGCTCGTACGGCAACGAATGCGACCTGACGATGCCGGAGATCCTCGAGTACTACGGCCAGGACGAAGGAACCCGGGTGATCATGATGCAGACCGAGAGCTTCAAGGATCCCCGGGCGTTCCTCGAGGTTGCGGCGCGCATCACGCCGCACAAGCCGATCCTGGCGATCAAGGCCGGACGGACGCCGGAAGGCTCCGTCGCGGTCTCGTCGCACACCGGCAGCCTCGTCGACCAGGCGGCGATGGCCGAGGCGCTGTACCGCAAGGCGGGCGTGGTGCAGTTCACAGATTCCGACGAGATGATCAAGGCGGCGATCGCGCTGGCGTGCCAGAACGTGCCGCGCGGGCGCCGGCTGGGGCTGATCACCAACACCGGCGGACCGGGAATCCAGGCGGTCGACGAGGCGGTCAGCCGCGACCTCGTGCTCGCCGAGTGGTCCGAGGCGGGCCGGCAGCGGCTCGAGCAGAGCCTCTACGCCGAGGCGAGCTGCGGCAATCCGGTCGACGTCGTCGCCACCGCCGGACCGGAGCACTACTTCGCGGCGGTCGACACGCTGCTCAAGGAGCGCGACACCGACATGGTGATGGTGTTCCTCGTCACCGCGCCGTTCGTCGACCTCGACGGCATCGCCGAACGGATCGCGGAGGCGACGGCTGATGCGGAAAAGCCGGTCGTCGTCGTCGTCGAAACCACCGATCGCTGGGCGCGGCTGATCGAGCGGCTGCGCGGCGCCGGGCTGCCGGTCTACGAGTTCGCCGAAGACGGCGTGCGGGCGCTGGCCGACATGGTGCGCTACGGCGAGCTGCAGCGCCGGCCGGCCGCCGAGCCACCCGCGCTGGACGTCGATCGCCAGGCGGCCGACGCGATCCTCGAACCCTGGGTCGGCAAGGACACCTTCCTGCCCCAGACCGAGGCGTACCGGCTGCTGGCGGCCTACGGGATCCCGGCGCCGGCGCTGGCGGTCGTCTCGGGCCCCGACGATCTCGACGAGGCCGTGCGCGAGGTCGGCTTTCCGTGCGTGCTCAAGGTCGACTCGGCGGATGTCGTGCACAAGTCCGACGAGGGTGGCGTCGTGCTCGGCCTCGAGACGCGTGAACAGCTCGAGGCGGCACTGGCGACGATGCGGGACCGCTTCCGCAGCGCCGGAACGCGCTTCGTCGTCCAGCGCCAGGCCCCGTCCGGCTGCGAGCTGATCCTCGGCGCCAAGGAAGCACCCGGACTCGGGGCGCTGGTGATGTTCGGACTCGGCGGCGTGATGGTCGAGGTGCTGCGCGACGTCTCGGTGGCGGTGGCTCCGCTGGCGACTCCCGAGGCCGACGCCCTGATGCGGGCGATCGCCGCGTTTCCCGTGCTGACCGGCGTCCGCGGCCGGCCCGGTGTCGACCTCGACGCGCTGCGCGATCTGCTGCTGCGCTTCTCGCGCCTTGCCGCGGATCATCCGGCGATCCGCGAGATGGACCTCAACCCGGTCCTCGCCTATCCGCGCGGCGAGGCGCCGCTGGCGGTCGACGTGCGGATCCGGGTGCGGTGAGTCCGGACCGGTGCACTGGATTCCGCTGACCGTCGTCGCGCTGTACATCGGCGCGCTGTTCGCGGTGACCGCCTGGGCGCGGCGCCTGAGCCGGCGCAGCGGGAGCGGCCTCGTCGGCTATCTGCTCGCCGGCCGCGGCCTTCCGGCCGGCGTCGCCGCGGCGCTGCTGGCCGGACTGGCGGTCGGCGGCGCCTCGACGATCGGCGTCGCCGAACGGGCCTACACCGTCGGCCTGTCGGCCGGCTGGTACAACGCGGCCTGGGCCGCGGGCGCGTTCGTGATGGGCCTGCTGGCGGCCCGGCGCTACCGCCGGATCGGGATCACGACGCTGCCCGAGCTGTTCGAGCGCAGCTACGGGACCGGGGCGCGGGTGCTCGGCGTCGCCGGCCAGCTCGTGCTGCAGCTCGTGATCACATCGCTGCAGTACGTCGCCGGCGGCGCGATCCTCTCCTCGTTGATGCCCGACGTGTTCACGCTGCGCAGCGGGATGCTGGTCACGGCGGTGGTCTTCGTCGGCATCGCGCTGATCGGCGGATTCTGGGCCGCAGGCCTGACCAACGTGATCAACGTGCTGGTGATCTATGCCGGGATCCTGCTCGGCGCACTGCTGACGGTCGGCCGGCTCGGCGGCCTGTCCGCAATGGCCGCGCGGCTTCCCGCGGCGCATCCGGGTTTCGACCTGCTGGCCGTCGGCCCCGGCCTGATCGCGGCGTGGTTCGTCGTGATGATCACGCAGGTGCACTCGACGCAGGCGGTGATCCAGATCGGTTTCGCTACCCGCGACGAGCGGAGCGCGAGCCGGGCGTACCTGCTCGGCGGGCTGCTGATCCTGCCGATCGGGTTCATCAGCGCGGTGATCGGCATCGCCGCGGCGGTCCTGCACCCGGGAATCGTCGCCACCGAGGCGCTGCCCCGCGTCGTGCTCGACCTGCCGCCGCTGGCCGCGGGGCTGATTCTCGCCGGACTGTGGGCGGCCGACGTCTCGACCGCCTCGGCCCTGCTGATGGGCAGCGCGACGCTCGTCTGCAACGACATCATCCGGCGCTTCTTCGCCCCGGCGCTCTCTCCCGCACGCGAGCAGTTCGTCTGCCGCGTGACGATCGCGGTGCTCAGCGTGGCGACGTTCCTGCTGGCGCTGACCGTCCAAGGCATCCTGCGGATGCTGCTGGTGGCCCTGACGCTGGCGACCGCCTACACGCTGATCGTGCTGATGACGCTCTTCGCACCGCGGCTGTGCCGCCGCGCCTCGGCGAGCTGGACGCTTGCCGGCACGATGATCGCCCTGGCCGCCTGGCAGCTCGCACCGCCCGCCTGGCGGCTGCTGCCCCATCCGATCTACTTCACCTGGCTCGTCAGCCTGGCGGTGTTCTTCGCCGTCCCGCTCTTCGACCGCCGGCCGATCGTCGCATCCTGTCCCGGCTGATCCGGCCGGCCGCTCAGGCCGGCGTCAGCACGACGCGCCGTTCGACCTTCCCGGCATGCACCGCACGGAACACGTCGTTGATCTCGTCGAGCGGTCGCTGCTCGACGTAAGGCGCCAGCTCGATCCGGCCGGCGGCGACCCAGTCCAGCACTTCCGGATAGAGTTCCGGATCGCAGCCCCAGTTGCCGAACGCCCGGGCATCGAACGCCATCAGGTTGCTGAGCCGCACCTCGATGCGCGCCATCGTGAACCCGACCACCGCCAGCGTCGCCCCGTGGCACAGCAGTGCGAACGCCGCTTCCTGGCCGGGCGCGGTTCCCGAGGTCTCGAAGATCTTCCACAGGGAGCCCGGAGCACCGAGCGCCTTCGCCTCCGCCTTGACCTTCGCCCGTACCTCCTTGACGGAAAGGCCCGAGACGTCGATCACCGCGGCGGCCCCGGCCTTCCGCGCGGTCTCGAGCTTTTCCGGCCGCACGTCGAGCGCGATCACCGTCGCCCCGGTGGCGGCGGCGATCTGCACGCCGTGCACGCCGATGCCGCCGGCGCCGATGAACACCGCGAGATCTCCCCGCTCGAGACCGGCGCGACGCACCGCCTGGAACGGCGTCGTCACGGCGTCCGAGACGACCGCGAGCTGCCACAGTTCGGCCCGGGCCAGCACGTCGTCGCCGACCGGACACAGGTAGCGCGCCGGAACCGTGACGTGGGAGGCGTAGCCGCCGTGGCGATCGTTGCCCGGCATGATCTGCCGGCGGCAGATGCGCCGCTCCCCGCGACGACACAGCTCGCACTCGCCGCAGGGCAGCACTGCGGGAACGACCACCGGTCTGCCGCACAGGGCGGCGTCGACCCCCTCGCCGACCTCCTCGACCACGCCGCTGATCTCGTGCCCGAGCACCAGCGGGAGTTCCGCCCGCGTGGCGACGCCGTGATAGACGAACGAGAGATCGGTGTGGCAGACGCCGCAGCCGCGGACTGCGACGATCGCTTCTCCCGGTCCCGGCGTCTCGCGCTCCAGGCTGCGCTTCTCGAACGGCTGCTCCGGCCCCGTCATCATCCAGGCTTCGACTGCTCCACGTCCGCTCATGGTTCTTCCCTCTCTTCCTCTCGGCCGGCCCGGCCCTCGAGCCGGTCGATCGCCAGCAGCACCGCCCCCAGCGCGCCGGTGTAGATCGGGGCCGGGGCGATCTCGACCTTGATCCCGCACAGTCGTTCGAGACTCCGGGCGACGCCGGGGAAGTACGCCGGAACGCCTCCGGTGAACACGACCGGCTCGTCGAGGTCTCCCAGCTCGAAGATCCGCTCGGCGATCGAGTGCATGCAGCCGAGGGCGACCTCCTCGCGCATGAACCCGTCGCGCAGACGCTCGAGGATCTCCGAGCCCGCGAAGACCGAGCAGTAGCTGCTGATCGGCGCCGGCGTCTCGGCCGAGGCCGCCAGTTCCTGCAGTCGGGTCGGGTGCACGTCGAGATGCCGCGCGGCGAACATCAGGAACGTGCCGATCCCGACGGCACACTTGCGCACGCTGCGCGCACCGAGCCGGCGACCGCGGGGACCGACGTGGATCGCCCGCGGCTCGCGGCCCCCGACATCGACCAGCGTCATCTCGCGCCCGATCTGCTCGAACGCCCCGCGGGCGTGGCAGGCGGTCTCGGAGACGCTGAACGTCGCCTCCGGAACGCACGCTCCGCCGAAGCCGGTGGCGCAGACCGCCGCCAGCCCGTCCCGCGCCACGCCGGCCTCGTCGCACGCCGCCCGCAGCACCTCCTCGACGCAGGCCTCGAAGTATCCGCGGGTCGGTGTGGCGGCACGGCCACGGATCCTGCCCGACGGCTCGGCGACGACCGCCTTGACGCACTCGGTACCGACATCGACGCCGGCGGCAAGGATCGGCTCGCTGCTGCTCATGCGATCTCCCCCTGCTCCTGCTGACACTCGATGAAGTCCCGGAGCTGGCTCTCGAGCCTGTCGATCGAGAACAGCCGCAGGTCGTGGCTGTCGGCCTCGAGGATCAGCGACGGCAGGCCGGTCCGCCGGCGCATCTGCACCTCGAGGCCGTGTCTGACGTTGCTGTGCTCGGGACAGGTGCGATCCTCGTGATAGACGACCGCATCGACGCCGTAGCTCTCGAATTCCCCTTCGAGGTACTCGGCCTTGTAGGCGTCCGAGCGGTTGGGGAAGATGCTCGTGTACGCCCGCGCCATGCTCTCGATCGGGTTGGCCGGGTCGAGCCCGCCGAGGGCGAAGTTGGCGAAGAAGCTCGACGCGACCACGGCGACGCCGCGCTCGAGGAACAGCCGCGCCAGCGGCCGCAGGGCGCACCAGATCGGCGAGCCCTCCCAGTAGAAGCGAAACCGTTCTCCGGGCACCGCCGCCACCTTGTCGGCAACGCGCTGTTCGAGTTCGGCCTTGAGAATGCGGTAGTACTCGACCGCCTCGGGGGTGCCGCGCATCAGGATCATCGGTCCGACGTGGATCAGCAGGTCGAACGCCGTCACCGGCGACGGGACCGTGCGAGCCAGTGCCCGGATCTCTTCCCACAGCGCCGTCGCCTGTGCCGACCACTGGACCGCCTCGGCGAGGCGATCGAAGTCGAGCGAACGCCCGGTGACCTGTTCGAGTCGTTCGACGAGCCGCAGCATCTGCTGCGATGCGGCATCGACCTCGATCCGGCCGACGTCGCTCAGCGCGGCGGGCGGATGCAGCCCGAAGACGGGGATCTCGTAGCGCGCACCGTAGTGCTCGAACCAGCGGATCAGGCTGTGACCGTTGTTGGTGCTGTAGACGACGACGTCCGGCATCGGTGGTCCCTCGATGCCGTAGGCGGAAACCAGCGGGCTGTCACCGCTGATCAGCGCACCGATGTCGCAGGCCATCGCCGAACTGACGAACTGCGAGTAGCCCTCGGACATCAGACGAGGAATGTACCGGCCCGACAGCCGGCTGGCCGCGATCAGTGCGGCGTGGTTCTCCGGGAAGTACGGCGTCAGGCCGAGTGCGCGGACGATCTCGACCGGACACATCCCGGAGCAGCAGGCGACCTTGCGGTCCGGGTCCTCGGCTGCGCGCTGGAGTTCGCGGAAGCTCTCGCGGACCATCTCCTTGAGCTTGGGGGCGGTCTGCAACGGGACCCTGCCGGCCGGCATTCCACCCTCGGCGCCGAGCCCGGTCGGACGGGCACGGGGAGCGGTCTGCTTCTGTTTCTTCTTCGTCTCCTCGAGCGTGCGCGTGATCTCCTGCCGGCGCAGGATCGTCTGGCGCTCGCGCGAGTGGATGAAATGCACGAGCGCCTTGTTGTGCGGAGCGTCGAGCCCGAGCCGCCGGGCCTCGCGGTAGATCGCGCCATTGATCGCGTCGATCTCGGTCCGCGTGCCCCGGGCGAGATCCTGCCACATCGACGGCCGGTTCTTGCCCAGCGCCTTGAGCGAGCCGATCACCGGACGGAACGGATCCTCCTCGTCGACGATCGGCACGCCGTGGGCGCGCATCACCGCGACGATCTCCATGCACAGGTCGCGCATGAACGCCATCAGGTCCTCGTCCTGGAGCATCTCGCGGCAGCTCAGCCCGGTGACCGCGGAGACCGGATTGACGACGGCGTTGTGCAGCAGCTTCTGCCAGACGACCTGGTCGATGTTTTCGACGACGTCGGTATCGAGCCCGGCACGGCGGAATACCTCGCCGATCTGTTCGACTTCCGGCGTGACGCGGCCGTCGTACGGCGCGATCTGGATCGGCTTGATCCCCGGGCGGTAGCGCAACCGATTCGGCCCGGTGTGCTGGATGCTGTGGTAGGTGATCCCGCACAGCACGCGTTCGGGGCCGAGGATCCCCGCCATCACGTCGGTGTTGCCGATCCCGTTCTGCAGCGAGAGCGCCCGGGTCTGCTCGCCGATCACCGGCATCATGCCGCGCACGGCGGCTTCGGTCTGGTAGCTCTTGACCGAAATGAACACCAGGTCGGCCGGATCGAGTCCGTCGAGCGTCGAGACGACCCGGACCCTGACGCAGCGCTCCGGCTCGCCTTCGCGGGTGATGAACAGGCCGCTCTCGTTGATCAGCCGCGCCCGGGCAGCGTTGATCTCGACCAGCACGGTTTCTTCGCCGGCCTCGGTCAGGCAGGCCCCGACCAGCCCCCCGAGCGCGCCGGCACCGACCACGACGATTCTCATCGATCCTCTCCCCGGCTCCCGGCTCAGCGGTTCTTCCAGACCGGCCGGCGCTTTTCGAAGAACGACGCGATTCCTTCGCGCACGTCCTCGGTGGCCATCAGTTCCTCGAGAAACACCTTCTCGGCGGCCCGGCGCGCCTCCTCGAACGGCATCCCGGCCAGCCGCTTGACCAGCCGCACGTTCATCCGCATCACCAGTGCGCTCGCGCGTCGGAAGTCCTTGACCGTCTCGTCGAGCGCCGCCTGCAGCCCCTCGACCGAAACGACGCGCGAGACGAGTCCCCAGGCCTGCATCTGCCGTGCGTCGTACGTCCGGCCCGAGCAGGTGATCTCCATCGCCCGCTGCGGGCCGACCAGCCGCGGCAGCCAGGCCACGCCGAGCGGCGCGAAGAAGCCGAGGCGGATCTCCGGCTGCCCGAACGTGGCGCGCTCGGTGGCGATCAGCACGTCGGCCATCAGCACCAGTTCGAACCCGGCGCCGAGCGCGGCGCCGTCGACCGCCATCACGACCGGAATCTCCAGCGCGCCGAACCGCTCGAACATCCGGCTGAACGCTCCGATCATCGCCGGCGCCTGCTCGGGGCGGTGCTCGCCGACGTCGGCTCCCGCACTGAATGCCTTGCCTTCGGCCTGGACCACCAGCGCCTTGAGCGTCCCGTCGCCGGCCGCCTGCTCGAGGTGGTCGGCGATCCGCTCCATCATCGCCGCCGTCAGGACGTTGAGTGGCGGTGCGGCGAGCGTCAGCCAGCCGACCTCGTCACGCGTTTCGAACCGGACCCCCTGCTGTTCCTCGCTCATGTCCCGATCTCCTGCTGCCGGCGGTCGCCGTCCCCGGGTCCGGAGCGCTCCGCCGTGAAGAACACCCGCATCGCATCGCCATCCCCGCTCCGGCGCACCACCAGACGCACCGGCTCGCCGGCCGCGGGCAGCTTCCCGCCGAAACTCCCGCCGAGCGGGGCGAGCAGCCGGCCGCCTTCTCTCAGGTCGACCAGCGCCAATCCGAACGGCCCCCCGTCCTCGAAGCCCGCCGGCAGCGCGTGGATCATCGTCGCGCACAGTACGCTTCCGTGCGGGTCGACCGGCACCAGCTCGAACGCGCCGTGGCCACAGGCCGGGCAGTCGGCGCGCGGCGGCAGACTTCGGCGACCGCAGTGCCGGCAGCGCGAGGCGGTGATCTCGCCGCGCTCGAGGTGCTCGACGAACGCCTGCACCCGCGTGTGCCGCGTGAAACCCAGCTTGCCGAACCGCTCGAACATCGCTCAGTCCTTCCGGAACAGGTTGACGAAGCAGTACTGCCCGATACCGCCGACGTTGTGCGTCAGTCCGACCCGCGCCCCGGGAACCTGCCGCTCGCCGCAGCGACCGCGAAGCTGGGAGACGATCTCGCAGGCCATGGAAACGCCGGTCGCGCCGACCGGATGCCCCTTGGCCTTGAGCCCGCCGTCGACGTTGACCGCCACGTCGCCGCCGATCCACGTCCGGCGGTCGGCGACCAGAGGACCGCCGGCTCCCCGCTCGCAGAAGCCGAGGTCCTCGCAGGCGATGATCTCGGCGATCGTGAAGCAGTCGTGGACCTCCGCGACGTCGACGTCCGCCGGTCCGACGCCGGCCTGGGCGTAGGCGATGCGCGCCGCCTCGGCCGCCGACGGAAGCGAGTCGAGTTCCTCGCGCCGCAGCACCGACATCGGAGCCGTCGCCGCACCGAGCCCGTCGAGCCACACCGCCTCGCGACCGAGGCGGCGGATGCGATCCTCGGTCGCCAGCAGCAGGCAGGCCGCGCCATCGGCGTTGGCGCAGCAGTCGAACACGTGCAGCGGCTCGGCGACCGGAGCCGAGGCGAGGACCTTCTCGGCCGTGACCGGCTTGCGGAACATCGCCTTCGGGTGGAGCGCCCCGTAGTGGTGGTTCTTGACCGCCACCGCGGCGAGCTGCTCGCGGGTCGTGCCGTACCGCTCCATATGCCGGCGCGCGAACAACGCGTAGTAGCCGGGGAACGTGACGCCGAATACCGACTCCCACTGGACGTCGCCGGCGCGTCCCATCAGCGCGAGAATCTGCGCCGTCTCGAGTTCGGTCATCTTCTGGCAGCCGACGACCGCCGTGATCTCGCAGGTCCCGGCCTGCATCGCCTGCCACGCGGTGTGGATCGCTGCCGAGCCGGAGGCGCAGGCCGCCTCGGTCAGCCACCCCGGACGCGGTGGCAGGCCGAGGTACTCGAGGATCACGCCGGCCAGTGACCGCTGGCGCTGGTAGCCCGGCACCGCGGCGATCCAGGCGGCCTCGATCTCGCCGGCCTCGATGCCGGCGTCGGCGAGCGCCTCGCGCCACGCCTCGAACGCCAGCTCCTGGATCGAGGCGTCCTCGCGCACGCCGAAGCGCGTGTGGCCGGTGCCGATGACGCCGATCCGTTTCATCAGATGTACTGGCCTCCGTCGACACGCACGACCTCGCCGGTGACGTGCCGCGCCGCTTCCGAACAGAGGAACGCCACGACCCGCGCCACGTCCTCCGGCTCGGCAAGCCGGCCGAGGACGGTCTCCTCCCGGGCCCGCTCGATCACTTCTCCCGGGAGCTGCCGCGCCATCTCGGTCATCACCATGCCGGGGGCCACGACGTTGACGGTCGTCCCGAACCGTCCGACCTCGCGGGCCAGCGTCTTGCACAGTCCGACGATGCCGGCCTTGGACGCGGCGTAGTTCGCCTGCCCGAACTTGCCCCGCAGCCCGTTGATCGACGAGATGGCGACGCTCCTCCCCCAGCCGGCCGTGCGGAACGCCGGGATCACGGCCCGGGCGCAGTGGAACACCCCCTTGAGATTGACGCCCAGCACGGTGTCCCAGTCGTCGTCGGTCAGCTTCCACGACACCCCGTCCCGCGTCACGCCGGCGTTGCAGACGAGGATCTCCAGCCCGCCGAGCCGCTCGACCCCGGTGGCGACCGCCGCCTCGACCGACGCGCGGTCCGCGACGTCCGCCGCGCAGGTCACCACGTCCGTTCCCGACGCGGCGAGGCGTTCCGCCAGATCGGCGAGATCGCCGTCCACGGCGAGGTCGACCAGCAGCAGGGCCGCCCCCTCGCGCGCCAACTCGGTAGCGATCGCGGCGCCGATCCCGCGCGCCGCGCCCGTGACCAGCGCCCGCCTTCCCTCGAGTTCAAGGTCCACCGTGCCGCTCCGCCGGCGCCCCGGTGGCGCCCGGACGCGCTTTCCGCCCGCGTCGTCCGGTACGATGGCCGGCGAACGCGTCGCGCCGGTCGTATCGCACCGCCTGGATCTCGGCCGCGATCGAGATCGCGATCTCGACCGGAGACCGGCCGCCGATGTCGAGGCCGATCGGGGCACTGACCCGTTCGAGGCGCCGGCGCGAGGCGTCGTCGGCGCCGACGTCGGCGAACACGCGACGGACCTTCGCCCGGCTGCCGATCAGCCCCAGGTAGCGCCACGGACGATGCAGACAGGCGCGCAGCACCGCCTCGTCCTGCTCGTGGCCGTAGGTGACGATCACGATGTACGTCGACTCGTCGAACGGCAGCGCTTCGATGGCCTCGCCGAACGGGGCCGAGACGACGTCGACGTCCGCCGGTACCGAGTCCGGGGCGGGAAACCCCGGCCGGTCATCGACCAGCGTGACGCGGAAACCGACTCCCGCGGCCAGCGGGGCGAGGGCGGCTCCGATGTGCCCCGCACCGAAGACGTGCAGCCGCGGCCGGCGGACACTCGGCTGGATGAAGAAGTCCGTCTTGCCGAGACACGCCTTCTCGAGGTTCTGCTCCGGACCGCCGGAATAGTCGTAGTGGAGCTGGCGCGTCCGTCCGTCCCCGATCGCCGCCAGCGCGTGTTCGATCACCAGCAGTTCCAGGCTGCCGCCACCGATCGTCCCGCAGACGCTGCCGTCGCCGCGTACCGTCATCACCGCGCCCATCCCGCGCGGCGCCGAACCGGCGGCGCAGATCACGGTCACCAGCGCGACCGGCTCTCCCGCCTGCGAAAGCCGGACGAACTCCTCGTACGGCTCGAGATCGAGCTGCTCGCGCCGATCACCGAGGGCGACCAGCGGATCCGAAGGCCCCGGCCCGTGACGCTCAGGCATGGCCGGCTCCCGCCACCGGACGTCCGGCACCGGCGCACCGCGCCAGGAAGCGCGCGAAGTCGTCCGGCGTGTTGAGGTTGTCGAGCACCGCCGGATCGTCGACCGGGATCTCCCGCCGTCCGCCCGGCGCCAGGCGCAACAGCTCCCGCAGGTTGCCGTCTTCGAGTGCCGCGATCCGCCGGACCAGCGACGGGCCGACGAGCACCGGGTGCCCGCAGCGCCCGCCGTGACGCGGAACGAGGCTGGCGTCCGGAAAGCGCATCGTCGCCTCGCGCAGTCGCTCGAGCGTGGCCGCCGCCACCCCCGGGCAGTCGGCCGGCCACAGCAGCAGCCACGGGTCCTGCGCGATGCCGGCCGCCCAGCGCGCGGCGGTACGGATCGAGGTGAAACGCCCGTCGCGCCAGCGCGGGTTGTCGACCGGCATCACGCCGAGCCGATGCGCCTCGTCGGAGACCGGTCCGCGGTGCGCGCCGACCACGACGGCGCAGCGACCGAACCCGGCGCGCCGGAGCACGTCGGTCATCACCGCCAGCAGACTGCGACCGTCCCACGCGAGCAGCGCCTTGGGCCGTCCCATCCGGCGTGAGGCGCCGGCCGCGGTGATCACCGCCAGCGGAGCCGCGGCGCTCATGGCGCGCTCCCGACGAGACCGGTCAGTGCGAACGCGGTCATCTCGTCCGCCAGCTCGTCGACGCTGCCGTCGCGGCGGGGGCGGTACCACATGAAGACCCAGTTCAGCATGCCGAACAGGAACAGCGTCGCGTGCCGGACGGCCTTTTCCGACGCCGGCCGGCCGCCGTGCTCTTCCATCACCTGGCCGACGATCTGCGCGGCCAGCGCGAAGTAGTCCCGCCGGATCCTCTCGACCGCGTGGTACTTCTCGCCGGTCAGCGATTCGAGTTCGTACGTGCAGACCTTCAGCTCGTGGGCGTGCCGGACGTAGAAGGCGAGATGACTGCGGATCAGCCGGCCCAGCCGTTCCCGGGCCGTCCCCGGCCCCGTGGCGGCCTGCTGCTGCTGCTCGAGCAGCGTCGAGAACGTCCGCTGCTGGATCTGGTAGAGCAGATCCTCCTTGCTGTGAAAGTAGTAGTACATCCCGGCCAGGCTGAAGCCGGTCTGGCGCGCCACGTCGCGCATCGTCGTCTCGCTGAAGCCACGGCGTGCCATCAGCTCGGCGGCACCGGCGAGCAGCCGTTCGTACTTCTCGCCCGTGCCGGGCCGCGAGTTGGCGGACCTCGCCGGCGCGGAGCGCTCCGGCAGGTCCTGCTTCATCGGCTGCCCCCGGCGGCCTCGCGCTTTTCGCGCAGGGCCCGCAGGATCTTCTCCGGGGTGATCGGCAGCTCGGTGATCCGCACGCCGCAGGCGTCGTAGATCGCGTTGGCGATGGCGCCGAGCACCGGAAGCAGCGAGCCCTCGCCGATCTCCTTGGCGCCGAACGGCCCGCGGGGCTCGAAGCTCTCGACCGCACCGGAGTGGATCCGGGGCGTCTCGTGGATCGAGGGAATCAGGTAGTCGTGCAGGTTCGGATTGACGAGACGGCCCTGCTCACCGACGACGGTGTCCTCGAGCAGGGTCTCGCCGAGCCCCATGATGATCGCGCCCTCGACCTGGCCGTGGAACGTCACCGGATTGATCACCGTCCCGGCATCGCTGAAGTCGACGAACCGGTCGACGGTCACGTAGCCGGTCTCCTCGTCGACTGTCACCTCGCACACCGCGGTGGAGAAGCTGTAGGCGGGCGACGTGCCGACGGTCCCCCCCTTGAAGTCCCCGCCGAGGTTCTTCGGCGGACGGTAGTGGCCGGTCCCGACAACCGGACCACCACGGGAGAACGCCAGCCGGCCCGCCTCAGCCCAGCTCATCCCGACCGCCGGGTGCTCGCGGATGAAGATCCGGCCGTCGCGCGCCACCAGGCCGCCCGGATCGCAGCCGAGCACGCTCGCCGCCGCCTCGAACAGCTGCCTGCGCACCTCGGCCGCGGCCATCTTGACCGCGTTGCCCGCCATCAGCGTCACGCGGCTCGAGTACGAGCCGAGATCGAGCGGGCTGAGCACGGTGTCGCAGTCGACGAGCCAGACCTGCTCGTACGGGATGCCCAGCTCCTCGGCCGCGATCTGCGTCAGCACGGTGTCGGACCCCTGCCCGATCTCCGCGGCGGCGATGTGCAGCGAGACACCGGTCGCATCCTCGTGGACGCGGATCACCGCGTTGGAGTGCGGGAAGTCCGAGCGGTAGATCGGATAACCGGCTCCCGAGACGAAGCCGCCACAGCCGACGCCGATGCCGCGCCCACGTGGCAGGCGTCCCTTCTTCGCCTTCCATTCCGACTTCGCCTCGGCCTGGTCGAGTGTCGCGCGGAACTCGCAGGACGAGATGTCCAGCGCGTTGCACGTGCGATAGTCCGGGTCCATCGCGTTGCGCCGGCGGATCTCGAACGGATCGAGGCCGAGGTCCTCCGCCAGCATGTCCATCATCGATTCGAACGCGAAGCGCGGCTGCGGGACGCCATGACCGCGGAACGCCCCGGAGGCGGGAAGGTTGGTGTAGACCCGCACGCCCTTGTAGCGGTAGTTCGGCACCTTGTACAGCGTCGGGATCATCGATCCGGCGTAGTAGGCAGTGATCACGCCGAACGAGGTGTAGGCGCCGCCGTCGAGCACGATCTCCGACTTGACGCCGAGGATCGTGCCGTCCTTCTTCACGGCCACCTCGAGATCCATGTACTGCTTGTGGCGACCGCGGAAGTGCAGGAACATCTCTTCCCGCGAATACTCCATCATTACCGGCCGGCCGGTGATCTTCGACAGCAGCACGGCGCAGAAGTCGAGCGGCGTCGTCTCGGCCTTGCCGCCGAACCCGCCGCCGATCGCCGGACGGATGACGCGGATGTCGCCCATCGGGATGCCGAGTGTCCGCGAGACCATCTGGTGCACGTAGTGCGGTACCTGTGTCGCGCTCCAGAGCGTGACACGGTTGCCGTGGTGCTCCCAGCGCGCCAGCGAGGCGTGCGGTTCGAGCGGCGACTGGTAGGTCCGGTTGCCGACGAAGCGCTGCCGGCGCACGTGGTCGGCCTCGGCGAACGCGGCGTCGACATCGCCGAAGTCCCACTCGACCAGCGTGTTGATGTTCCCCTCGTAGCGGCGGTTTTCCGGATGGATCTGCGGCGCGTCCGGTTTCATCGCCTCGAACGGGTCGAAGACCGCCGGAAGTTCCTCGTACTCGACGTCGATCAGCCGCAGCGCCTCGAGCGCCGTCTGCTCGTCGATCGCCGCCACGGCCGCCACTTCGTCGCCGACATGGCGCACGCGGTCGCGGGCCAGGATCTGCTCGTCGTAGCGGGCCGGGCTGACGCCGTACCAGGTGTCCGGCACGTCCTGTCCGGTGATCACCGCCAGCACGCCAGGCAGCGCGCGCGCCCGGCCGACGTCGATCCGCCTGATGATCCCGTGCGGAATCGGACTGGTCAGGATCTTGCCGTAGACCATCCCCGGCAGCTTGAGATCGGCGGTGTACCGCGCGCGGCCGCTGACCTTGTCCGGAGCGTCGTAGCGCGTCACGCCGTGGGAGACCACGTCGAGATCCCGCTCCTGGTCCCGTTCGCGCGCATCGAGCGGCCGCGTGTCGAGTTCGACGTCCTCGAACCGCTTCCAGTCGCGGATCGCCTCGATCAGCCGCGGGTAGGTCCCGCAGCGGCACAGGTTGCCGCCGAGCGCCTCGCGGATCTCCCGCTCGGTCGGCTCGGGCGAGCGTTCGATCAGCGCCCGCGCCGACATCAGCATCCCGGACGTACAATAGCCGCACTGCAGCGCGCCATGCTTGACGAACGCCTTCTGCAGTGCGTGCAGTCCGGCTTCGCCGCCGAGTCCCTCGACCGTCAGGACCTCGGATCCGTCGGCCTGCACGGCCAGCACGAGGCAGGAGTTGACCGGGCGACCGTCGAGCAGCACCGTGCAGGCGCCGCAGTCCCCCATCTCGCACCCCTTCTTCGTACCCGTCAGGTCGAGATCGTTGCGCAGCACCTGCAGCAGCGTCGTGTTGGGACGGACGCCGAGCACGTGCTCGGTGCCGTTGACCGTGATCCTGACCAGCAGCTCGTTGCCGCTCACCGCTGCACCTCCCAGTCGTACCGGCCATCGCCTCGCGCCCGCCGAACCGCCTCGGCCAGCGCCCGCCGCGTGAGCACCGCCACCAGCTCCCGCCGGTACTCCGCGCTGCCCCGGATGTCGCTGATCGGCTGCGCCTCGCGGGCGGCGATCTCGCCGGCACGACCGAAGAGGTCGTCGTCGGGGCACTGGCCGGCCAGCAGTCCACCGCAGGCCGCAACCGGCAGCGGAACCGGGGCGACGGCTCCGAGCACGATCCTCGCCTCGCGGATCGCCTCGCCGTCGAGCACGACGCGCGCCGCCACGGAGGCGACCGAGAGCGCCAGCCCCCCGCGGAGGGTGAACCGGCGGTAGCAGGCTCCCGAGCCGGCCGGCTGCGGCGGCACCACCAGCGCTGTCATCACCTCGCCGGGGGCGAGCACCGTCTGCCGGGGCCCGGTGAAGAACTCCGCGGCCGGGACGACCCGCTCCTCGCGGCCGTCGGAGAGCACGACCTCGGCGCCGCCGGCCAGGCAGATCGGCGGGGTGTCCGCGCAGGGGACCGCGCGGCAGAAGTTACCTCCAAGCGTGCCCTGGTTGCGGATCTGCACGCCGCCGAGCACGCCGGCCGCCTCGGCCAGCGCCGGGAAGGCACGACGGACCGCCGGCGACTCGTGGACCTCCGCCAGGCTCGCCAGCGCGCCGACCTGCAGACGGCCGTCGTCGAGCCGGATCGCCCGCAGCTCGTCGATCCCGGTCAGCGAGACCAGGTGGCAGGCCCGCTCGCGGCCCCGCTTGAGGTCCGGAAGCAGGTCGGTCCCGCCGGCGATGAAGTGCGCGGCGTCGCCGAGGCTTCGGAGCAGTTCGCTCGCCTCGGCCAGCGAACCCGGCCGGTGGTAGACGAAATGGTCCAGTTTCATGGCAAGTCAGGTCCACCGGGCGTCGTTGCCCGCTGTTCCGGCGTCACCCGCTCCGTGCGGGGCAGCCGGGTTCCGGTTGGTTTCGAACGAACGTTCGACAGGGTAGCCCAGCGCTCGGCCCCGGTTCAACCCGCCAGGATCGCCCGGGGCTCGAAATCGACGGCGTCGGCGGCCACGAAGTGCAGCTCGATGCCGCCGAACCGCCCGCGGGGCGCCCACGCGTGGTCCGCGCCATGAAGGTGGCCGTACGCCGCGGCGACGACGCCGGCCCGTTCGAGCCGCTCGAGAACCGGGCTCGTCGTCTGGCCGGGACCGATCGGTGGATAGTGGAGCAGCGCGACGAGCCGATCCCCGGGACGAGCGATCTTCGCGGCGGCCGCCAGCGAGAGGTCGAGGCGGTGCAGCTCGCGTTCCCAGACCGGCCGGTCCTTCGGCTCGTCGAACCACGGCATCCCGGGCGCCTCCCAGCCGCGCGCTCCGCACAGCACGACCCCCTCGTCGAGGCGCAGCGCATCGTGGTGCAGCGGGACCATCCCGGAAGGCAGGATCCGCCGCACCCGGGCACGCGACGCCCACCACGAGTCGTGGTTCCCGCGCAGCAGCACTTTGAGCCGCCCCGACCGTGCGGCGAGGAACTCGAGGTCGGGCGCGACCTCTTCGGCGGTGTGTGCCCAGGAGATGTCGCCGACGAGCGCGACGACGTCGTCCGGGCCGACGACGCGGTCCCAGGCGCGGGCGATCTTCGCGGGATGATCGCGCCAGATCTCGCCGAAGACGTCCATCGGTCGTGGCCGTCCGAACGAAAGGTGCGGATCGCCGAGAGCGAACAGCTTCACGCCCGGTCCGGCCCGAAGCCGAGCACGTTGCGCATCACGTGGGCGGCCATGCGGGGATTCTCGAGCAGGCGCCGGATCGAATAACCGAACCACGCCCGTCCATAGGGAACGTAGACGCGCAACGGGTGCCCTTCGCCGACCAGCAGCCGGCGCAGCTGGTGGTCCACGCCGAGCAGCATCTGGAACTCGTAGCGATCGGGACCGCGCTCGAGCCGGCGGATCAGCCGCCGGCCGTGAAAGACGAGCATCTCGTCGTGGGTCGCGATCCCGCAGTAGCCCCGCTCCGCTCCCAGCAGGATCTCGAGCGCCTCGACGAACGACGCCCGCACGACGTCGAACGCCTGATACGCCAGCTCCCGCGGTTCGACGTAGATCCCCTTGCACAGCCGGACCGACGCGCCCTCCGCGGCGAGCCGGCGCGCATCGTCCAGCGTCCGCCGCAGATAGGCCTGCAGCACGACCCCGACGTTGTCGTATCCCGCTTCGCGCAGCCGGCGATACAGATCGAGCGTCGCGACGGTGACCGAGCTGTCTTCCATGTCCATCCGCACGAACAGTCCGTGACGCCGGGCATGGGCCAGGATCTCGGCGTGGGCCTCGAAGGCGTGCTGCGGGTCGATCCGCAGCCCGAGCGCGGTCGGCTTGACCGAGACGTTGGCGTCGAGACCCTCGGCGACGATCCGGTCGAGCGTCTCCTTGTACGCGTCGACGAACGCGCGCACCTCGTCGAGACGCGTCACCTCCTCGCCGAGCACGTCGACCGTGGCCCGGCAGCCCTCGGCGTTGAGCACCCGCACCGTGGTCACCGCGTCCTCGAGCGTCTCTCCCGCGATGTAGGTGCGGGCGAAGCGCCAGACCAGCGGCCGCGGTGTCAGCAGCAGCAGTCTGAGCAGCAGACGACGACTCGGTCTCATCGGGTCACGACTCCCGGACACGCCGAACACGCCTGGCGCCTCCGGCGGGATGGGGGCCGCCGATGTTTGGCCCGCTCGCCCGGACTGTCAACCGTCCGTCCCGACCAGCCGCTCGAGTGCCTCGGTCACCCGCTCGACGGCCGGCTCGAGCGGCTCGTCGAGCACGATCCCGGCGGCGTTGCGATGCCCGCCTCCACCGAACTGCCGGGCGAGTTCGTTGACCGCCACGGCGCCCTTCGAGCGCAGGCTGACCTTGGTGCTCGCCGGCCCGAGTTCACGGAACAGCACCGCGACGCGGCTGGTGCGCAGCATCAGCGCGGCGTTGATGATCTCGGCGGTATCCTCGTGGCCGATGCGGTGCCGCGCCAGCGCATCCCCGGTCACCCGGAGCACGACGATCCGGCCGGCCGCGCGCAGATCCATCGACGCCAGCGTCTCGCCGAGCAGCCGGACGACCCCCTCGCCCGCCTGCTCCTCGAGCCGCGTGAACAGATCCGCGGGATCCGCCCCCGCCGCGACCAGTTCCGCGGCGAGCCGGAACGCTTCGGCATCGGCATTGCCGAACCGGAAACGCCCGGTATCCGAGACCAGCGCCGCATACATCGCCGCGGCCGCGACCGGATCGGGCCGGCGCCCGGCGAGCCGGTACAGTTCGTGGACCAGCGCCCCCGTGCAGCAGGCCGACTGGTCGACGATCAGGCTGTCCCAGAACGACGACGGATTCGGGTGGTGGTCGATGCACGCCTTGTGGGCCGCGCTCGCGCGCACCGCCGGTTCCATCGCGCCGAGCCGGGCCGGATCCGAGTTGTCCAGCATGACGACCACGTCCGCGGCGGCGATCAGCGCGTCGTGGCGCCCGGGGTCGTAGCCCTCGGCGCGTTCGGAGCCGTCGAGGGCCTCGAGCGCCGGCGGGGCCGGATCGGCGTTGACGATCGCGACGCGCGCCGAAAGCGTCTCGAGCAGGCGCGCGAAGGCGATCTCGCTGCCGATGCCGTCGCCATCGGGATGAACGTGCGATGTCAGCACGAAGCTCACGCCCGACCGGGCGCGCGCCAGCAGCGTGCGCATCGCGCGGTGGAGTCCCTCGTCCGCTTCTGGACCGGATCGTCTCACGCGTGGTCCTGCCGGCAACGGGTGAGCCCGTCGCCGGAGAGAAAGGGGCGGAGGCTACGGGAGGCGCCGCGTGCCGTCAACCCGCATCCCCGTCCGTGGCCGGTCGCCGCGGGAAATCCCCCCACGGCGGCCGCAGGGGCGGACGCTCCGCGCTCGACCAGCGGCGCAGCGTCAGACGGATCTTCCCCGGCACGCCCGGCCGCACGCCCTCGATCGAAAGCAGCGCACCGGAGCCGCGGTCGATCGTCAGGGCCGTCGGCCCGATCAGGCCGAGCAGCGTCTCGCCCCCGTCGGCGGGGAGGATCTCGACCCGGACCGCCTCGAGCACGACGCGCTGGCGACCGGCCGGCGGGTCCAGCGCCTCGAGCGTGGTGCGCCGGCGCCCCGCCGGCTCGCGGCGAACCGCGAACCGGCGCAGGCCGTGGCGCGTGAGCACGTCGATCGTGTCCCCGGCACCTCGCGCCGCGAGGTCGTCGAGCCGGGCCAGCAGGGTCCACGGGTCGAGGGCGCCGGCGGCGTCGCTCCCGACCTCCAGGCCCTCGACCCCGGCCGGCCTCCACCCGGACGCCCCCTCGCCGACCGGCCGGAACGTCGCTACCTCCAGTCTCCCCGTGGCAGCGGCGAAGACGTGGAGCCGGGCCCGGCGACCGTCCGAGATCTCGATCCAGCGGACGGGCCGGCCGCCTTGATCGGTCTCGGCGAACGCCCGGTGCCGGCGGCGGCGGCCGAGGGCCCGCAGGTCGCTCGTGACGACCACGAGTGACGGCTCCTGCCAGCGCTCGATCACGGTCCGCCCGTGAGCGATGAGGAACTTCCGCCCCTCCAGCTCGATGCGGGTCCAGCCCTCGAGAGGCGAGCCTGCAAGCGCCGGCCACCCCAGGGCCACTGACAAGCCGGCAATCGCCGCCAGGTAAGTGATAGGCTTGGCGGCCCGGCTAGCGCGTTTGTAAATGTGGAGTAAGATCCGCATGCGTGTTGGTCGCAGGATAGCCGCCGGCGCGGTTTCGTCCCAGCGACGGCGGGCGCTTCCGCCCCGTCTCGCGCGCCCAGGCGGCTCAAGACAAGGAAGGAGGCCGAGACGATGGGCCTGACGGACAGGCAGTGGTTCACGCTCCGGCGACTGCACAGCCTGAGCGGAATCCTCCCGGTCGGTGTTTTCCTGGCGAACCACTTCTTCTTCAATTCGTTCGCAGTCAGCGGCCAGGGCCCGTTCAACGATAAGGTCGAACTGCTCCGTTCGCTGCCCTATCTGGTCCTGATCGAAACGTTCGGGATCTTCGTCCCGATCGCGTTCCACGCGGTGCTCGGCGTGTTGATCTACCGGGAGGCGAAGTTCAACAACCGCCGCCTGTCGTACGCACACAACCACATGTTCACGATCCAGCGGATCAGCGGCGTGATCCTGATCTTCTTCATCACCTATCATGTGCTGTTCACACGCTTCGCCCACTGGTTCGGCCACGACACCTCGGACATGTACGCGCTGCTGCACGACCAGTTCCGCAGCCCGTGGCTGTTCGCGGCCTACGTGATCGGCGTGCTCGCCGCCTCGTATCACCTCGGCAACGGACTGTTCGGCTTCTCGATCCACTGGGGCCTCGCCAGCTCACGCACCGGTCAGCGGCGGATGGCTCGGGTCGGCATGGCGATCGCGCTGCTGTTCGCCGCGGTCGGAATCAACGCCCTGCTCGGCTTCGAGCCGCTCGACGGCCGACTCAAGCCGGTGCGGCTGTTCAACCTGCAGGAGGAGCCGGCGGCGATCGAGGCGCGGATTCCCGCGGAGACCGCGCCGGTCGATGCGCGGCACGCGACGGAGGAGAGTCGATGACGGACAGCGCCCCCCGCTTCGCCGTGGTCGGCGGCGGACTCGCCGGCCTGATGACGGTGATCAAGATCGCCGAGCGCGGCCATACGGTCGACGTGTTCTCGGTGGTTCCGGTCAAGCGCTCGCACTCGGTCTGCGCGCAGGGCGGCATCAATGCCGCCGTGAACATCAAAGGCGAGAACGACTCCCCGGAGATCCACTTCTACGACACGGTCAAGGGCGGCGACTTCCTGGCCCATCAGCCGCTGTGCAAGGGAATGGCCTACGCCGCGCCGTCGCTGATCTACCTGCTCGACCGCATGGGCGTGCCGTTCTCGCGCACGGCCGAGGGCAACCTCGACTTCCGGCGCTTCGGCGGCACGCTGCACCACCGGACGGCGTTCGCCGGCGCCTCGACCGGCCAGCAGCTCCTCTATGCGCTCGACGAGCAGGTGCGACGCTTCGAGGCCGAGGGACTGGTCCGCAAGCACGAGGGCTTCGAGTTCCTCGGCCCGGTGCTCGCCGGACCGAATGGCCCCTGCATCGGACTCGTCGCCCTCGATCTGCGGACGATGGAGATCACCGCCCATCGCTTCGACGCCGTGGTGATGGCGACCGGCGGCCCGGGGCTGGTCTTCGGCCGCAGCACGAACTCGATGATCAACACCGGCTCCGCCGCCGCCTCGTGCTACCTCAGCGGTGTGCGCTACGCCAACGGCGAGTTCATCCAGATCCACCCGACGGCGATCCCCGGAGAGGACAAGCTGCGCCTGATGAGCGAGTCGGCCCGTGGCGAGGGAGGCCGAGTGTGGGTCCCGCGCCGGAAAGGCGACACCCGCGATCCGCGCGAGATCCCCGAGGAAGAACGCTGGTACTTCCTCGAGGAGAAGTACCCGCGCTTCGGCAACCTCGTGCCGCGCGACATCGGGGCGCGGGAGATCTACGACGTCTGCGTGAACCAGGGCATGGGGATCGGCGGCGAGATGATGGTCTACCTCGACCTGACCCACAAGTCGCGCGAGTTCCTCGACCACAGGCTGGGAGCGATCCTCGAGATCTACGAGAAGTTCGCCGGGGACGATCCGCGCACGGTACCGATGAAGATCTTCCCCGCCGTGCACTACTCGATGGGCGGGCTGTGGGTCGGGTACGAACGCACGGCCGACGGGTTCATCGACACCGACTCGCCGAAGAACCACATGACGAACATCAGCGGCCTCTACGCCGCCGGTGAATGCGAGTACCAGTACCACGGCGCTAACCGGCTCGGCGCCAACGCGCTGCTGAGCTGCATCTACTCGGGCACGCTCGCCGGCCCGTCCGCGGTCCACCACGTCGCGGGCCTCGAGCGCCTGGCGGCCGAGCTGCCGGACGGTCCGTACGAGCGCGAGCGGCGACGCTGGGAGGAGCGCTTCGCCGCGATCCGGTGCATGGACGGACCGGAAAACGCGCGCAAGCTGCACCGCGAACTCGGCGAGCTGATGATCGAGAACATGACGATCGTGCGCCACAACGACGCGCTGCAGCGGACCGACGAGAAGATCCAGGAGCTGATGGAACGCTGGCACCGGATCGGCAACACCGATCCCGGCGACTGGAGCAACCAGGAGCTGCCGTTCATCAACCAGCTCTGGAACATGCTCGAGCTGGCCCGCGTGATGACCCTCGGAGCGCTGGCCCGCAACGAGACCCGCGGAGCGCACTACAAGCCGGAGTTCCCGGAGCGCAATGACGCGGAGTGGCTCAAGACGACGATCGCCGAGTGGACCCCGGACGGCCCGGAGCTGAGCTACGAGGAGGTCGACACCTCGCTCGCCACGCCGGTCGCCCGGAAGTACGACTGAAAGGAGGAGGCGCGAGATGTCGCGGGAAGTTCATCTCCGCATCAGGCGGCAGGACGCTCCGGACAGCCGGCCCTACTGGCAGGACTTCCGGGTGCCCTGGAAGAAGGGAATGAACATCATCTCCTGCCTGCAGGAAATCGCCCGCAATCCGGTCGATGCCTCCGGCCAGCGCGTCAGTCCTCCGGTCTGGGACTGCAGTTGCCTCGAGGAGGTCTGCGGCGCCTGCACGATGCTGATCAACGGCGTGCCGCGCCAGAGCTGCTCGACGCTGGTCGACAACCTGCCGCAGGGGACGATCACGCTCGAGCCGATCGGCAAGTTCCCCGTCGTGCGCGACCTGATGGTCGACCGCTCGGCGATGTTCCGCGCGCTGCGTGAGGTCCGGGCCTGGCTCCCGATCGACGGGACCCACGATCTCGGACCGGGACCGCGCCGGCCGCCGGCCGACGTCGACGAGGCCTACGTCTACAGCCGCTGCATGACCTGCGGCTGCTGCATGGAGGCCTGCCCCAACTACGACGCACGCGAGTTTGAACGGTTCATCGGCCCGGCCCCGCTGGCGCAGGCGTTCTACTTCGGCCTGCATCCCACCGGGGAGATGAACGCCGACGACCGTCTCGACGCGGTGATGGCGGCCAACGGAATCACGGGCTGCGGGAACGCCCAGAACTGTGTCGAGGTCTGCCCCAAGGAGATCCCGTTGAGCGAGGCGTTCGCGCGTCTCAACCGGCAGGTCAACCGCAAGTGGTTCGCCGAACTGCTCGGCCGATGAGTGTGACTCCGTGAGTGAAACCGGTCTGCCACCGTACCTGCTCGGTCTGCGCGACGGGCCCGAGGCCGTGCTCGCCTCGGGCAGCGGCGCATTCGTCGACGCCGCCCCGCCCGATCCTCCGGCCGGCACTCTGCGCGAGATCGAGCATCGCTTTTCCGACGAACTGCTCGACGCCTACGCGGTCAAGGTCATCCGCCGGCTCGAAGAGGGCGGTCACAGCGCCTACCTCGTCGGCGGATCGGTGCGCGACCTGCTGTTCGGGCTCCGGCCGAAGGACTTCGACATCGTCACGTCGGCGCTGCCGAACGAGATCCGCCGGCTGTTCCGCAACTGCCGGATCATCGGCCGGCGGTTCCGGCTCGCGCACGTCTACTTTCGGGACAAGGTTCTCGAGGTGGCGACGTTCCGCGCGCCGATGCCTGCGTCCGAGAACGGCGACGGCGAGCTGCTGATCCGCGACGACAACGTGTTCGGGACCCGAGAACAGGACGTGATGCGGCGCGACATCACGATCAACGCGCTGCTCTACGACGTCTCGCGCGGCGTGATCCTCGACTACGTCGGCGGGGTGGCCGACGCCGAGGCGCACGTGCTGCGGATGATCGGTGATCCCGACATCCGGATGCAGGAGGACCCGATCCGGATGCTGCGCGTCCTGCGGCTGGCCGCGCGGCTGACGTGCCGGATCGATCGGCCGACATGGGAAGCCGTCGTGCGTCACAGGGCGCTGATCCTCGACGCCGCCAAGCCGCGGATCCTCGAGGATCTGATGCGGATGTTCCTCGGCGGCGCGGCCGGCCCGGCGTTCGACCTGATGCTCGAGTCGGGCGTGCTCGAGGTCGTGCTGCCGGAACTGCACGCTCACCTCGTCGCCCGATTGGCGGCCGGCGATACCGAGGAACTCGAGTCTCTGCGCGCGGTGCTGCGAGCCGCCGACAGGGCGCGCCAGCAGGGACGCGAGTTCACTTCCGCCCAGCGACTGAGCCTGCTGCTGGCCCCGCTGCTGCTGGCCCCGGACGGCGACGGCGCGAAGACCGCACCGGCGGAGCAGGCCACCGAACGGATGAAGCCGATCGCCGCGCGGCTGGCCATCAGCCGGCGTGATGGCGAGCGCGTCCGGCAGATCATCCTGAGTCTGCCGAAACTGCTCGGCACCGGCGCTCCACGCAAGTCGCGGCGCCGCGGCGGTGGCGGCGCGCTCGTCCGGCGCAGCTACTTCCGCGAGGCGCTCGAGGTCTTCGGGCTGTACGTGGCCGCGACCGGCGACGGCCACGCCGAGTTCGAACGCTGGGCGCACCGGCTCGCCGAGATTCCCGCCGAGGAGCAGGCCCCGCCTGCCCCGGCCCGCAGCAGCCGTCGCCGCCGTTCCCGGCGTCCGCGCCGCTTCGCTGGTGCGTAGGCCGCAGGAGAACGGCCGCCCCTGGGCGG
>JAJRXN010000040.1 GCA_024276295.1 Acidobacteriota bacterium | reverse complement strand
GCGGGATCGAGTTCCGGGCCGGGCAGGCCGGCCATCAGCCGGCGGGGGGCGGAATCGAGCGTCGTCATGGCGCGATTGTCCGGGGCCGGGCCGCGGGCCGTCAACAAACCTTCGGCGGGAGCCCGCAAGGCGTCGCAGCGCGCCGGTCGCGTTCATCAGGAGCCGGACGGCCGCCGGCGGATCCTCCCCGAGCGTTCCGAACGGAGGATGACAGCCTGGTTTGCTTCCCGTGCGGGCGGGGGGCTATATTTCGCCGCGATTCCGCAGCTCGCGCCCGCCCGGGGCGGCGAGGGAGGGGTTCAGCCCGTGCTCAAGCGCCACTACACCGTCATGGTGGTGCCCGACGCCCGCGGTTCGATGAAGCGCTTCCAGGTCCGCGGTTCGCAGATCCTCGGGGCGCTCGCGGTCGTGGCGTCGGTCGCCGTCCTCGCCCTGGTGGCACCCGTGGCGCTGTTGCGGGCCCATGGCGTCGCGCGCCAGCTCGAGGCGGTCAGCGTGGAGCGCGACGAGCTGGCCCAGCGCACGGCGGAAGTCGAGGCGACGATCGCCGACCTCCGGGCGCGCCTCGACCTGTTCGAGAAGCGGACGGCCAAGCTGGCGGTGATGGCCGGACTCGACATGCCGTCGCTCGGGATCGGCGGCCAGGGGTATCCCAAGGGGCTCGAGGGACTCCCGCCGGTGGCACGGGCCGACGTGTTCCGCAGCGAGGCCGAGGAGCTTTCGGGCCTCGGCGATCTGATCGACCGGCGACTCGGGACCGTCGAGCGGGCGTTCGGCGAACAGTCGGAGCGGCTGTCGCGGATTCCGTCGATCGTCCCGGTCCGCGGGCTGATGGGCTCCGGCTTCGGCTGGCGGCGCGATCCGTTCACCGGATTGCGGCAGTTCCACCGGGGGCTCGACGTCTCGGCTCCCGAGGGCACGCCGGTGCGGGCGCCGGCGGACGGCATCGTGGTCAAGACCGAGCGGAACGGCGGCTACGGGCGCGTGCTCTACATCAGCCACGGCGACGGCGTCGTCACCCGCTACGGGCATCTGTCGGCGTACAAGGTCCGGCCTGGCGCACGGGTCCGCCGCGGCGACGTGATCGCCCTCGTCGGCAGCTCGGGGCGTTCGACCGCCTCGCACCTGCACTACGAGATCCTCGTCCGCGGCCAGCACGTCAACCCGATGAAGTACATCTCCGACGAGGGGCTGTTCTACTGAGCCGTCCCGCCTCCGCCCGCGCCGGGCTGGCCGCCCGGTCCCGCCGCAGGTAGCATCCTCGAGGCGGACAAGCCGGCGGGTCGACAATGATCAACAAGGTCCTGAGCAAGGTCTTCGGCACGGCCAACGAGCGCGAACTCAAGCGGTTGCAGCCGCTCGTGGCGGCGATCAACGAGTTCGAACCCTCGATGCGGGCCCTGAGCGACGCGGAGCTGCAGGCGAAGACGGCCACGTTCCGCGAGCGCCTGGACCAGGGGGCCGAGCTGGACGACCTGCTGGTCGAGGCGTTCGCCGTCGTCCGCGAGGCCGCCCGGCGGGTGCTCGGGATGAGGCACTTCGACGTCCAGCTCCTCGGCGGCATCGTGCTGCATCACGGGGCGATCGCCGAGATGCGCACGGGCGAGGGCAAGACGCTCGTCGCCACGCTGCCGTCGTATCTCAATGGCCTGCGCCGCAGCGTCCACGTCGTGACCGTCAATGACTACCTGGCGGGACGCGACGCCGAGTGGATGGGGCAGGTCTACCGCTTTCTCGGACTGACGGTCGGCTGCGTGCAGCACGACATGGACGAGGCGGCGCGGCGCGAGGCGTACGCCTGCGACGTGACGTACGGGACCAACAACGAGTTCGGCTTCGACTATCTGCGCGACAACATGAAGTTCTCCGGCACGGACATCGTCCAGTGCCGGGGCCACCAGTTCGCGATCGTCGACGAGGTGGACTCGATCCTGATCGACGAGGCGCGGACGCCGCTGATCATCTCCGGTCCCTCGGAAGGCGACGTGACGATCTACTCGGTCGTCGACCGGGTGATCCCGAAGCTCACCCCGGGGCTGTTCATCGCCGGCGAGGTCGAACGCGAAAAGCGCGAGGAGGCCGAGGCCAGCGGGGACTACATCGTCGACGTCAAGAACCGCACCGCGGTGTTCACCGAGCAGGGGATCCGCCGCGCCGAGCAGCTCCTCGGCGTCGAGAACCTCTACGACCCGACCAACATCGAGCTGCTCCACGCCCTGACCCAGGCGCTGCGGGCCCACACGCTCTACAAGCGCGACGTCTACTACATGGTCGAGGACGGCGAAGTCGTGATCATCGACGAGCACACCGGACGCAAGATGCCCGGGCGGCGCTGGTCGGACGGACTGCACCAGGCGGTCGAGGCGAAGGAAGGGGTCAAGATCCAGAGCGAGAACCAGACCCTGGCGACGATCACCTTCCAGAACTACTTCCGGATGTACGACAAGCTGTCGGGCATGACCGGCACCGCGGAGACCGAGGCCGCGGAGTTCGCCAAGATCTACGACCTCGACGTGCGGGTCATCCCGACCAACAAGCCGATGATCCGCGCCGATCACCCGGACGTGATCTACCGCACCGAGAAGGCCAAGTTCGATGCGGTCGTCGAGGAGATCCGGGAGTGCCACGAGCGCGGGCAGCCGGTGCTGGTCGGCACGATCTCGATCGAGAAGTCCGAGCGGCTCTCCGCGCTGCTGCGCCGGCAGGGGATCCCGCACCAGGTGCTCAACGCCAAGTATCACGCCCGCGAGGCCGAGATCGTCGCCCAGGCCGGGCGGCTCGGCGCGGTGACGATCGCGACCAACATGGCCGGTCGAGGCACGGACATCCTGCTCGGCGGCAATCCCGACGCGCTGGCCCGGCAGCGGCTGTTCGAGAAGACCGGCGCCAAGTGGGAAGAGGCGCCCGAGGCGGACCGCGAAGCCGCGCTGGCCGAGGCGCGGGAGATCTGCGCCCGCGAGCATGACGAGGTGCTCAAGGCGGGCGGCCTGCACATCATCGGCACCGAGCGGCACGAGGCGCGGCGGATCGACAACCAGCTCCGGGGACGTGCCGGCCGGCAGGGCGATCCGGGCTCGTCGCGCTTCTATCTGTCGCTCGAGGACGAGCTGATGCGCCGGTTCGCATCCGGGCTGATGGAACGGGCCCTGGTCAGCGCCGACGACATGCCGATCGAATCCCGTCTGGTCTCACGGGCGATCGAACGCGCGCAGAAGCAGGTCGAGGCGCAGAACTTCGAGATCCGCAAGCGCCTGCTCGACTACGACGACGTCCAGAACAAGCAGCGCCAGACGATCTATGCCATGCGGCGGGACATCCTCGAGGGCGAGGGGACCCGCGACTACGTGCTGGGCCAGGCCGAGGAGATCCTCGACGCGCTGGTCGAGGAACACCTGGAGTTCGAGGAGCCCGAGCAGCGCCAGCCGGACGAGTTCAAGGCGAAGGTGCTGCACCTGTTCGGCTTCGACCCCGAGCAGGAAGGTGTCGACCTGGAGGCGCCGACCGCGGAACTGCGCGAGGCGCTGTGGACGAAGGTCGTCTCCCGGTACGACGACAAGGAGCAGCGGGTCGGTCCGGAACTGATGCGCCGCTACGAGCGCTACGTGATCCTGCGGGTGATGGACAACCAGTGGAAGGACCACCTGCTGTCCCTCGATCACCTCAAGGAAGGCATCGGCCTGCGGGCCTACGCCCAGCGCGATCCGCTCGT
>JAJRXN010000470.1 GCA_024276295.1 Acidobacteriota bacterium | reverse complement strand
GCCGCCACCGCGTTCGTGCTGATCTCGGCCAACACGATCACCAGCCTGATCCGCGGACTGCTCAAGCCCCACCTGCGGATCCTCGTCTTCACGCTGACGATCGCGACGTTCGTCACGATCGCCGACCGGTTCCTCGCCGCGTACATGTACGAGATGAGCAAGCAGCTCGGCCCCTACGTGCCGCTGATCATCGTCAACTGCATCATCGTCGGCCGCTGCGAGGTCTGTGGTTCGAAGCAGCCGGTCCATGTCGCCTTCTCGGACGGCGTCGGGCAGTCGATCGGATTCGCGCTGGCGCTGGCATCGATCGCCACGGTGCGCGAGCTGCTCGGTTCAGGCACATGGTTCGGGCTGCACGTGCTGCCGGCCACCTGGCCGCAGTGGGTGATCATGCTCCTGCCGCCGGGAGCGTTCCTGACACTCGGGGCGCTGCTCGGGGCGGTCAACTGGTACCAGGCGCGTCGCACCGCGACGGCGAACTGAGCGAGGGAGGGTCATCATGGACCACGTGCTGTCGCTGCTCCTGATCGCCATCACCGCCGCGTTGATCAACAACTTCGTCCTGTACTACTTCGTCGGAATCTGCCCGTTCCTCGGCGTCTCGCGCCGGATCGACACCGCGTTCGGCATGGGGCTCGCGGTGACGTTCGTGACCACGATCGCCGCGACGCTGTCGTGGACGTTCACCTACTTCATCCTGCAGCCCGGCGCGCCGCTGGCGACCTGGGGCTGGCGGCTGCTCGGCGGCGATCCCGCGACGGTCGTCGATCTCTCGGTACTCAGCTACCTGATGTACATCTTCGTCATCGCCTCGTCGGTGCAGTTCGTCGAGATGTACGTCCGGAAGTTCTTTCCGCCGCTCTACAAGTCGTTCGGCGTGTTCCTGCCGCTGATCACGACCAACTGCGCGATCCTGTTCGCCTGCCTGATGGTGATGAAGCACATCGGTGCCGACGCCAGCGAGCCTTGGGGACTCGATGCGGCGCTGGTGCTCGCGCTCGCCGCGGGCCTCGGCTTCACGATCGCGATCACGCTGATGGCCGGCATCCGCGAGGAACTCGACCTGGCCGACGTGCCGGCCGCGCTCCGCGGAGCGGGAATCACGCTGCTCGTCGCCGGAATCCTGGCGATGGCGTTCATGGGCTTTACGGGCGTCGACCGCGGCCTTGCCGCCGCGTTCGCGCACTAGGGGTCGAAGCGATGTCGGTCACGATGGTCGTCGTCATCCTCGCCGCCACCACGATGCTCGGCCTCGCCGCCGCGATGGGCGTCGTTCTCGGCTGGGCCAATCGCGTGTTCCACGTCGAGGTCGACCCGCGCGTCGAAAAGATCGCGGGCGTGCTTCCGCAGGCCAACTGCGGCGCCTGCGGCGAGATCGGCTGTTCGGAGTTCGCCGAGGCCGTCGCCGCGGGCCGCGGCGAGGTGACCGCCTGCGCGCCCGGAGGACTCTCGGTCGCCGAGCAGATCGCCTCGATCATCGGCGTCAAGGTCGAGCAGACCTGGCCGTACAAGGCGGTGCTGCACTGCGCAGCCGACTTCGACCAGCGCAAGGGACGCATCCCGTACATCGGCGAGCAGACCTGCAAGGCGGCCAACGTCGTCTCCGGCATCCAGGGCTGCGCCTACGGCTGCCTCGGCTTCGGCGACTGCGTCGATGTCTGCAACTACGAGGCGCTGGTGATGGAAAACGGCCTGCCGCGCGTGATCTACGACAACTGCGTCGGCTGCCGCGCCTGTGCCGAAGAGTGTCCGCGCAACCTGTTCACGATGGTGCCGTTCAAGGCCGAGCGGATGCTGGTCGTCGCCTGTGCCAACAAGGACAGCGGCAAGGACGTCAAGGACGTCTGCGAGGTCGGCTGCACCGGCTGCGGCCTGTGCGCCAAGACCTCGGAGTTCCTGGTGATGAAGGACGGGCTGCCGGAGATCGACTACGGCCACTATCTGCCGTCGGCCGAGACGCTCGACGCCGCGATCGACAAGTGCCCCATGGAATCGCTGGTCTACGTCGGGCAGCCGACCGCCGAGGACCTGGCGGCGACCGAGCACGAGGAACTGCCCGAGCGGATCAGGGACAGCTTCGAGACCACGGTCGACCGGACGGAGTGGCGCGGCTGAGTCCCTCGCGGGCCGGAACGTTCCGAACTGGCACATATTCCGACTCCCCGTATCTTCGAGGGATGCGACGCCGCGGCCACGCGACCGGAGCGGCGTGCGTCATCGAGGAGGCCGGGGAGTGAAGAGACTC
>JAJRXN010000039.1 GCA_024276295.1 Acidobacteriota bacterium | reverse complement strand
CGCCAGCCGTCGGCGGATCCCGTCCACCACTCCGTTGACGAACGCACCCGACTCGTTTCCGCCGAACGCCTTGGCGAGTTCGATCGCCTCGTCGAGGATCACGGGCGCGGGGGTCTCCGGTTCGTCGAGCAGCTCGAACAGCGCCAGCCGCAGGACGTTGCGGTCGACGACCGCCATCCGCTCGAGACGCCAGTGGTCGGAACCGCTGCGGATCAGCGCGTCGAGCCGCTCGCGGTTCTCGAACGTGCCGCGCACGAGATGTTCGGCGAACTTCCGCGCCTCGCCTTCGAGCCGCAGCCCCTCGGCCTCGGCCAGCCCCTCGTCGAAGAACGCCCGGATCGCCTGCTCGACCGGATCTCCGCCGATCTCGATCTGGTACAGCACCGCCAGCGCCGCCTCGCGTGCCGCACGGCGCGGTCCGTGTCCGTCGTTGCCGCTCATCGTCGCGCTTCGCGGCGCGTCACCGGGACAGGGCTCGGACCAGGTTGGCCATCTCGATCGCCGTCATCGCCGCCTCGAATCCCTTGTTGCCGGACTTCCCCCCGGCACGATCGAGGGCCTGCTCCATCGCGTCGCAGGTCAGCAGGCCGTTGGCGACCGGAATCCCCGTCTCGGCGTCGACGGCGGTGAGCATCCGCGTCGCCTCGTGTGCGAGGACCTCGAAGTGCGGCGTGTCTCCGCGGACCAGCGCGCCGAGTGCCAGCAGGGCGTCGGGCGCCGGCTTCGTCGCCGCCAGGCGCCGCAGCGCATGGGGCAGCTCGAACGCCCCGGGAACCCGCACGACGACGATCCGCTCGTCGTCCGCACCATGGCGCCGCAGGGCGTCGAGCGCGCCGGCAAGCAGCGTCTCGGTGATCCGGCTGTTGAATCGTGCCAGCACGATGCCGAATCCGAGCCCGCTGGCGTCGAGGTTCCCCGCTACCTGTCTCATCGCGCCCTCGATGGCCGGTACGTCGCCCGCCGGCCGAGCGCGAAGTCTAGCACCGGCCCTGCCGGAGCGTCCAGATTGCGAAGCGGCCCCGTCAGTCGCCGAACAGCCGTGCGACGATCGGTCCGAGACGCCGGCGGGTCTGCTCGGGAATCAGCTCGCGCCGCGTGATCACCGCCGTGTCGAGCGCCCGGGCACAGGCGCAGGACCGCCCGGCCGGAAGCCGGCGTGCAGCCCCCCGGACGGCGGTCCTGGCCGTCGCGGCGTTGCGCCCGAGGCGGTCGACGACCACGTCGACGGTGACCGGCTCCTCGTCCTCCTTCCAGCAGTCGTAGTCGGTGACGAGGGCCAGCGTCGCGTAGCAGATCTCGGCTTCGCGGGCGAGTCGCGCCTCCTGGATGTTCGTCATGCCGATCACCGCGGCCCCCCAGCTCCGGTACAGCCGCGATTCCGCGCGCGTCGAGAACTGCGGTCCCTCCATGCACAGGTACGTCCCGCCGTCGTGCACCCGCACGCCGGTTTCTCCGAGGGCGTCGACCAGCAGCGCGCGGAGTTCCCTGCAGACCGGGTCGGCCAGCGACACGTGGGCCACCAGCCCGTCACCGAAGAAGGTGTCGACGCGGTGCCGGGTGCGATCGATGAACTGGTCCGGAACGACGACATCGAGCGGCCGGATCTCTCCTTCCAGCGAGCCGACGGCCGAGGCCGAGATGATCCACTCCACACCCAGGCTCTTGAGCGCCCAGATGTTGGCGCGGTAGTTGAGTTCCGTCGGCAGCAGCCGGTGACCGCGGGCATGACGCGGCAGGAAGGCGACCTCGACGCCTTCGAGCAGGCCGATCACGAACTCGTCGCTCGGAGAGCCGAACGGAGTCTCGACCGCGACCCGGCGCACCTGCTCGAGCCCCTCGATCTCGTACAGGCCGCTGCCGCCGATCACGCCGAGTCGCGCCCGGGGCGTGCCGCTCATCGCTCCCGCCTCCCGTCCCCTGTCGGGGAGTCGCCCGTGGTCTCCGGCTCACGCGTCACCGTCTCGATCAGCCACGCCAGCGCCCCACGCACCTCTCCCGGATCGGTGACCGGACGCGAGAGCCGCCCGCGGTAGCGTCCGACGAGCGTCGGTCGGCGTCCGACGATGTCCCGCGGAAGCCCCGCACGCTCCGGGCGCTGGGGATCGACCCAGCGCACGACGACCCGGGGCGCCTCCGCCCCGAGCGCCGCGCGCGCGAGGGCCACCGCCCGGGGATCGTCCGGCCGGCCGACGACCAGCGCTTCCTCGCGCTCGAAGACGAGGTCATGCGCCGCCAGGGCGAGTTCGGCGGTCCAGAGCCGGACGACGGGCGTCCCGCCGGCGAACGCGTCGACGATGTCTCGCGCCGCGTCGCGATACAGCCCGTGGCCGGTGATCTCCGACAGCCGGACCAGCGCCCGCGCGGCCCGCGCGTTGGGCGGAATCGGGAACAGCGGCACGCGCAGCGGAGGCGGCCCGCTCGGCCGTGCCACGACGTCGTACAGTGCGCCGGTCGCGTCGTCGTGCAGGCGGTCGAGCATCAGGCGCGCCAGCGCCTCGGCGCGCTGGCGCCAGACGGCGTTGCCGGTCGCTTCGTAGGCGGTGACGAACCCCCAGAGCGTCGAGGAGAGATCCTCCAGGTCCGTCTCGAGCACCGCGCGGCCGTCGGCGATCTCCCGTGCGACGCCGCGGCCGGGACGGAACCGCCGGTCCGCGACGAACTCCAGCGCCGCCAGTCCGCGTTCGACGGCGGATGGCTCGCCGAACGCCGCGCCCGCCCGCACCAGCGCGGCACCCGCCAGGGCGACATCCCCCGCGATCACCGTCTCGTCCCGTCCGCCGTCGCACGCGCTGCACAGACCGGCCGCGAACGATCCGTCCGGAAGACCGAGCCGGTCGACGAGGAACCGCACCACCGCCAATCCCCGCTCCCGGTCGGTCTTCCGTCCACCGACGCGCCAGGCCCGCGTCAGGATCTCGAGGTAGCGCGCGTTGCGGTCGAGGAGCTGTTCCTTCTGCGGCTCTTCCCAGTCCTCTCCGAGCGCCATCCGGTAGAGTCCCCCGGTGTCCGGATCGCGCAGGCGGCGGCTCAGCGTCTCGATCGCCGCCGGTCCGATGCCCCGGTAGGACGGCTCTCCCTCGAGAGCGAGGATCTGCATCAGTTCGATCGCCGCGAAACGCGGAATGCGCGGCGGCCCCCCGAAGTACCGCGCCTTGCGGTCGAACGAGGCGTCGAGCAGCCGGGCCTGGTTCCAGACGAACAGCCGGGTGGCGGTTCCGGCCCGCGGCACGGCCGTGCGCGCCATCGCATCGATGCGCGCCGACGCGGCCTCGAGGACCGTACGGCGGCGCGCGTCGTAGAGCGCCCGCGCAGCCTTCAGCCAGCGCGCGATCTCCGGTGCCGGCCGGAAGCCGGTGGTCAGACGCCGGATCACCTCGCCCTGCTCGTCGACGGCGTACATCGGCGAGCCGTCCGGGAGCAGGATCGTCATCGCCGGCCACCCTTCGGCCGGGTAACGACGCGTCAGGTCGGGCCGCAGGTCGGCCCGTTCGCGGATCGCGATGAAGCCCTGGTCGAGCACCTCGGCGATCGCGGGGTCGGACCGGAGTTCCTCGCGTCCCCGTCGCGCGAACTCGCTCCACGGAACGTCGAGCACCAGCAACACGAGCCGGTCGCCGTCGATCGCCCGACGGAACGTCGCGGGATCGAAGCGGGAGAACCGGTCGGCGGCCGCCTCGGAGGACACCCCGGCCCCGACGGGCGCCACCGCCGGCAGCAGCAGGGCCACGAGCCACGTCCTGGAGCGGAAGAGCCTGGAGATCGTCATCGTCGCACCGCCTGCCCCGTCGTCCGGGCGAAGGGCGCGATTATGCAGTGCCGGCGGGGCGGACGAAAACCGGGGTCAGAAGGGCGCCCCGATCGTCACGGAGATCCGGGTCGTGCCGAGTTCGATCGTGTCGCCGTCCCGCAGTTCGACGGCGACGATCCGCTCCCCGTTGACCGAGGTACCGTTCGTCGAACCGAGATCCTTGAGCAGGACGCAGGCGGCCCCGTAGACCTCGATGCTGGCGTGGCGACGCGAGACGTGGGCGTCGTCGAAGGCGATGTCGGCCCCGCCACGGCCGAGAATCACCCGGGGGCGCGTGATCCGGAAGCTCTGCCCCGCCTGCGGCCCGCTGACGACGTCGAGGGAGATCTCCCAGCCTTCGGGCAGCGGCACCCGCGCCAGGTCGTCCCCGGCGGCCTCGGCGCAGCCCCATCCGGTCACTTCGGAACGCGTCCGAACGAGAACGGTCTCCCGCCCGGCCGTGGAACTCTCCGCCGATCCCGGACGCGGCGTGTCGCCGTCCCGCGGATCCGCCGCGTCCCGCTGCGAGTCG
>JAJRXN010000469.1 GCA_024276295.1 Acidobacteriota bacterium | reverse complement strand
GGACGACCCCGCGGCCGACGAGCCGAAGGTCCACCTGCGCCTCGCGGTCCCCGGCCCGCTGCGCGCAGCGTTCGAGGAGACGCTCGAGCTGCACCGCCTGGTCTGCGGCGGCCACGCCACCGTCACCTCGTTCGTCGAGGCCCTGGTCGCCGAGGCCCAGGCCGGCCCGGCCCCGCCGCACCTCGACCGTCCGGTCGACGAGTACCTGCTCGTCCCGCGACGCCCTCCGCGCCTCCTCCCCGACGACGATCCGCCGCCCGGCCCCGCCCCCGAGACCGCCGGCGAGACGTTCGACGACTGGCTCGACCTGCGGCGGCTCCGCACGCTGATCGCCGACGCCGCCCGGCTGCTGCGCGTCGCCGGTCGGCGCGGGCCGCACCTCGCCGGCAGCGAACTGACCGACCTGCTCGAACTCGAAGCCCGCGGCGAGCGGCTGCTCGGCGAAGTGCTGTTCGCGCTCGGCAGCGAGCGGGGCTTCGCCTCGCTCGGCTTCCGCGGCCTCGAGGACTACGCCGAGCACCGGCTCGGCCTGGCGGCCAGCACGGCGCGCGAATGGTCGTACCTCGCCCGGGCCAGCCGGCGCCGACCGGCGCTGCGCGAGGCCTGGCAGCACGGGTTCGTCTCGTCGCAGAAGATGCTCGTCCTGCTGCGCGGGCTCGGCGACCGCGAGCTGGACGACGAGACCGAAGGCCGGTGGGCCGTCGCGGCGGAACGGATGACCTGCAAGCGGCTGGCCGACGAGACGGCGCGCCTCGCCCGGCGGCGCTGGATGCGCGACGACGCACCGCCGCCGGAGGACGCGCCCCGACGCGGGCCGCGCCCCGCCGACGATCGCACGTGGCGCCGGGCGCAGAGCCGGGCCTACGGCCGGACGGCCACCCGTCTCGTCGAGGCGGCCTGCGCGATGATCGACGATCCGCAGCCGGAGGCCCGGCTCACGCTGACGCTGCCGGAGTCGCTCGCCCGGCAGTTCCTGGCGACGCTCGACCAGACGGAGCCCGATCCGGCCTTCACCGCGCTGATCGCCGCCCGCCTGGCCGACCGCGAGGCACCGGAGGCCGGCCCGGTGGCCGTCCCCGACCTGCCGCGGATGTTTTCCGAAATCGACCCCCCGGAATCGCGCGACTGGGGGCTGTTTGCGGCCCTCTGGACGTACGCCTCCGAATGGGACACCGGCCCGCGCCGCCCGCAGGACCGGATCCACGCCCGCGACGGGTGGCGATGCCAGGCCCCCGGCTGCTCCTCGCGCCGCAATCTCGAGGCGCACCACGTCGTCTACCGCGCCCGCGGCGGCTCCGACGACCCCGCCAACCTCGTCACGCTCTGCAGGTTCCACCACCAGCGCGGCGAGCACGGCGGCCTGATGTCGATCACGGGCCAGGCGCCGGACGAACTGACGTTCGTCCTCGGCCGCGATGGACGCGGCGGCACGTTCAGGAACGAGCGCGATGCCAGACGACGGCGTCCCTGACGATCCCGTCGATCGACGAGCGCCCGGGCTCCCATCCCAG
>JAJRXN010000038.1 GCA_024276295.1 Acidobacteriota bacterium | reverse complement strand
CTCGCCGTTGTAGGAGATCCAGACCGCGCCGTCCTCGTTGGACAGGGGCTGATCGCCCCCCTCGAGGTCGATGATCGCCAGCCGCGCATGGGCCAGGCCGACGGGCGGATCGACGAGCAGACCGAAGCCGTCCGGCCCGCGATGCTCGACGAGCGCGACCATCGCCGCCAGCTCCTCCCGGGAGGGAGGACGGCGTTCGTCGCGGTCGAAAATGCCGGCGATCCCGCACACGGTCAGGCTTCCTGGTTGTCGAGGAGCTGGTTCTCGGGAACGGGCCGCAGCGGTCGGGCCGGCTGGCCCATCACGATCATCCGCTCCGGAACGTCCCGGGTGACGATCGACCCGGCGGCGACCAGCGCGTCGGCGCCGATCGTGATGCCGGGCAGGCAGGTGACGTTGGCCCCGACCCGCGCCCCGCGCTCGAGCGTCACTCCGCGGTGGTGCCGGAAGCGCTCCTTCGTGCGGCCGAGAAAGTTGTCGTTCGTAAAGCAGACCTCGGGCGCGATGAAACAGCCTTCGCCGATGGTCGAGAGTGCGGTGATGTACGCCTCGGTCTCGATCTTGCAGCGCGGACCGATGCTGACCCTGTTCTCGACGGTCACGCCCCGGCCGATGATCGTCCGCGTGCCGATCGTGACGTCCTCGCGCACGGTCGCCAGGTCGGCGATCATCACCTCGGCCTCGAGCCGCGCCCCGCGGTAGAGCACCGCGCCGGTGCCGACGAGGCAGCGGTCGCCCAGCTCGAGCGGCGGAAGGTCCCGCACGGTCGTGATCGCCGAGGCGGGGGCCTTCATCGGCAGCTTGCCGAGCACGGCATGGTCGTCGATGCGCACCTCGCGCCCGACCCGCGTCCCGGCGCGGATCACCGCGTGGCAACCGACGCTCGTCCCCTCGCCGAGGACGACGTCAGGGCCGATCACCGCGCCGTGGTCGACGCGGACACCGGCGGCGAGGACGGCGGTCGCATCGATCACCGCCGTGCTCGCGCGTTGCGGGTCGTTCTTCACGGGCCCTCACCTCCGCGATGCGCCGCGCGCATCTTCGGGCAGGCCATCGCCTGCGGGGCGTCCACCGCCCTCAGACGGCAGGGCGCGAACCGCGCCGGAGGGCGGCGCGATCGCGGATCCGCCGGGCCGTCCGGTGGCCGGCGGACGCCGGAGCGCGCCTACGCCCGGACCCGGTTGCGTTCGAGCCAGGCCAGCAGCTCGGACTTCTTGTACCTCAGCGAGGACGTCCTGCCGGTCCCGACGCGGTAGGCCGGAAGCTCGTTGTTCTTCGTGAGTTCCCAGAGCTTCGTCCGCCCGATCTTGAGGAACTCCTGGGCCTCCCGGCTGGTGAGGATCTCGTCGCCCTGCTGTTCGTGCACTTCGGGAGCCATAATGCTTCTCCTTGCACCGAGCCCTGCTTCAGCGGCCCCGTGCGGCTGTCGTGAGGTTCGTGACCTCGGACCTGACCGCCTCCCCCTGCTCAGCCAACTGGGGCGCCGACAGATGACGGACACCCTCATCTCTCACTTCCTGCACCTGATCCGGACCGACGGATCGGCCGGGCCGGCTCTCGCGCCCGCGGCGTGGGAACCGCTGGTCGCCCTCGCCGCCGACCGCGACGTTCTCGGACTGGTGGCGTCCGCGGCGCGACGCCGGGGGCTGGACGTCCCCGCGCCGGTGGCCCGGACCCTCGAACTCGAACGGGTGCGCCAGCGCCGGCGCCTGGCGTGGTACGCGATCGAGACCGTGCGCGCCCTCGAAGCGCTCGCGGCGGCCGGCCTGCCGGCGGTCGCGATCAAGGGAGCCGTGCTGGCCCACGAGATCTACGACGATCCGGCCGAGCGCAGCCTGCGGGACATCGACCTGCTGGTCGACGAGTCCGACGCCGACGACGCGATCGCCTGCCTGCGGCGGCTCGGCTACGACGCGGCCGGCGGCGCGGCGGCGTCGCTGGCGGTCTACCGGCGGCATCACTTCCACGTCGTGCTGACCGGCGACGGCCTGCCGGTGCTCGAACTGCACTGGGCGCTGACCCGCCCCGACGACCCGCAGCGGCTTCCGGCCGCGCCTCTGCTCGCCGAGACCCGCCTGCTCGAGCGGCCGGTCGGCACGCTCGTCGCGCCGCATCCCGACGCCCACGTGCTGATCGCCGCCAGCTCCGCGCTGCGCGACGGATTCACCGACCTCAAGCCGGTGGTCGATCTCGACCGCCTCGTGCGCCGCCGGGCGACGATCCGCTGGTCGCGGGTGGCGGCGATCGCGGAGGCCGGAGGGCTCGCCCGACCGCTGCGCTTCCTGCTCGAGATCACGGCCCGCGCCCTCGAAACGCCGCTCGACGAGGCGCGCGCCGCCGTCCCGCCGCTGCCGGCCGCGATCGGCCGGCGGCTCGAGCGGAGCGGCGCGTTCGACCTGCCGCTGGTCTCCCACGACACGGCCGGACGCCTCGTGCCGCACCTCGCGCGCGGCTGGCTGTCGTGCGACCGGCGTCGCACGCTGGTCAACTTCGTGCGACGCAACGCCTTCGAGCGCGCGCAGCAGCGCGAGGCCGGCATCGGTCCGGTCCGGCGCGCGGCCGGCCTGGCCGGCCGGCTGGCGCGGCTGGCCGAGATGTCCGCCTGGCGGGTGGTGCGCCGCGTGGCGCCGCATCGGCTCTGATCTCATCGCTTGCGCTCCGCGGTCCAGGTCTCGACCTCGGGCGGCGTGTACGGGACGTATTCCGGGACGATCCGGCGCAGCGTGCGGCGGATGCCGGTGTCGTCCATCGCCACCGCCTGCTTGATGAGCTGGCCGACGAGATCGTCGAGGTTCTCGGGTACCGACGGGGCCTTGGCGACCTTGAAGATCTTCGGGTGGTCGGTCTCGCGGCGGTCCTCCTTGTGGCCGACCAGCTCCTCGTCGAGCTTCTCGCCCGGGCGCAGGCCGGTGTAGATCACCGGGATGTCGCGCTCCGGCTCGAGCCCGTGCAGGCGGATGATCCGCCGGGCGAGGTCGTCGATCTTGACCGGCTCGCCCATGTCGAGCACGAAGATCTCGCCCGCCCCGGCCATCGCGCCGGCCTGGATCACCAGCGCCACCGCCTCGGGAATCGTCATGAAGTAGCGCCGCACCTCGCGGTGGGTGACCGTCACCGGCCCGCCGCGGGCGATCTGCTTCTGGAACACCGGGATCACGGACCCGCGGCTGCCGAGCACGTTGCCGAAGCGGACCGCGGTCACGCAGGTGTCCGCGTAGCGCCCGGACTGGATGTAGAGCTCGGCGACCCGCTTGCAGCAGCCCATGATGCTGGTCGGGTTGACGGCCTTGTCGGTCGAGATGCAGACGACCTTCTCGGTGCGGAAGTCGTTGCACACCTCGAGCACGTTGCGCGTGCCGAGCACGTTGTTGAGCACCGCCTCGTCGGGGTTGAGTTCCATCAGCGGGACGTGCTTGTCGGCCCCGGCGTGGAACACGATCTCCGGCCGGCAGCGCTCGAAGACGCCGACCAGCTTGCTCTTGTTGATCACGTCGCCGATCACCTGCACCAGCCGCGTCTCGCCGGCCCGCGGCGCCAGCTCACTGGCGATGGCGAAGATGCTGTTCTCGCCGCGGCCGAACAGGATCAGCTCGGCCGGCCGGAAGCGCAGCAGCTGCCGGCACAGCTCGGAGCCGATCGACCCGCCGGCGCCGGTGACCAGCACGCGCCGGCCCTCGACGTAGGCGGCGACGCGCGGCGTGTCGAGTTCGATCCGCGGACGGCCGAGCAGGTCCTCGATCCGCAGGTCGCGCACGTCGGACAGTCGCGGGGAGCCGTGGACCAGGCTCGCCAGGTCGGGAAGGATCTTGATCCGCGCCCTGGTGTCGCGGGCGATCTCGACGATCGGCCGGATGTCCTCGGCCGTCGCCGACGGGATGGCGATCAGGATCTCGTCGACCTCGTGCTGCTCGACGAGCCGCGGGATGTCGTGACGCGTGCCCCGCACCTTGACGCCGTGGATCCGCAGTCCCTTCTTGAGCGGGTCGTCGTCGACGAAGCCGACCGGGAACATGCCGAGCCGCTCGTTGCGGACCATCTCGCGCGCGAGGTTCTCGCCCGCATCGCCGGCGCCGACGACGAGGATCCGCCGCTCGCCGCCCCTGTCGGCGCCGGGGGCGATCAGCCGTCTCAGGAAGTCCGGCAGGTAGGCGAACGGCCCCTGGCCCATCCTCTCGCGGGCGACGCGCGGGGCGAGGCGCAGCAGTCCTGCGGCGACCAGCGTGAACAGGAAATCGACGGCCATCACGCCGAGCGGCACGTGCAGGCGGAACACGTACCACAGCGAGAACATCGCCAGCGTCGACAGAAGCGCCGCCCGCGCCAGCCGGAACATGTCGTTGACCGACGAGTAGCGCCACAGCGTGCCGTAGGTGCCGAGCAGCGCGAAGACCAGCAGCTTGGTGACGTCCTCGTCAGCGGCAGGGCCCGGACGAGGACGTCGATGTGCTCCGGGCCCAGGTCGGCGCCGAAACGGAACGCGAACGCCGCCAGCAGCGAGCCGGTGAAGATCAGCGCATCGGTGGCGGTCTTGGCCAGGATCACCCAGCCCGGCTGGAGCCGGCGGCGCATCATCATCATCATCGCCGCCTCCTTGTCACCAGCCGCGGCCGTGGCCGCAGCCGTTCAGGCTCGGCGATCCGCCCGCGGCGACGCCAGACGCGATGGGCCCGCAGGATCGTGCGGGCGGTCAGCATCGCGTCGTGCCGCACCTTGGGCCCGGCCTGCAGGATCGCCGACCGCACGACCATCGGCACCAGTTCCTCGAGTCCCGGATCGTCGGCCTCGACCCGGCAGGCGTTCTCCGCCCGGTAGCGCGCGAGGATTCCGGCCGGGATCTCGTCGCTGGCCACCAGCACGGCGTCGAGCACGGGAAAGCCGGCGTGGTCGAGCACGGCGCGCACGTGGCCCGACGCCGACAGGCTGCCGGTCTCGCCGTCCTCGGTCATCGCGTTGAGCACGATCACCCTGAACGCCCGGCTGCGCGCCAGGGCGCCGACGACATCGGGCACCAGCACGTTGGGCATGATGCTCGAGAACAGGCTCCCGGGACCGAGCACGACGATGTCGGCCTCCTCGATCGCCTCGACGACGCCCGGCGCCGGCGGAATGTCCGACGGTTCGAGCCGCAGGCGCGCGACGCGCCCTCCGTGGCGGGCGATCTCGGACTCGCCGGCGACCTCCGCCCCGTCGTCGAAGCGCGCGATCAGCCGGCACGGCTCGAGCGTCAGCGGGAGCACGCGCCCGCGCACGTTGAGCACCCGCCCGGCGACGTCGATCGCGTCGAGGAACGAGCCGCCTTCCTCCTGGGCCAGCGCCGCCAGCACGAGATTGCCGCAGGAGTGGCCCTCGAGCGTCTCGCCCGAGCGGTAGCGCGCCTGGAACAGCCGAACCACCAGCGGCCGCTCGTGGGACAGGGCGACCAGACAGTTTCGGATGTCGCCCGGCGGGAGCATGCCGAACTCGCGCCGCAGGCGGCCGGAGCTGCCGCCGTCGTCGGTCACCGTGACGACCGCGGTCAGGCGCCGCGGATCGACCGGCCCGGGCCCGCGGAACAGCTCCGCCTTGAACCCCCGCAGCGCCACGGGAAGCCCGGTGCCGCCGCCGAGGGCGACGACCCGCACGCCGTCCCAGCCGGTGTCAGCGGTCATCACGGTCGTAGTAGCTCCCGCCGTACTCGTCGTAGCGGTAGTAGTAGCGATCGACCAGCGAGTAGCGGACGTCGTTGAGCACCGCCCCGATCACGCGGCCGGTCGTGATCTGCGCCAGCGCCTTGCGCACGATCTGGCGCGAGGTCAGGCCGGCACGGATCACGAACACCAGCCCGTCGGCGTGCGAATTGAGGATGTTGGCGTCGACGAAGCGCATCAGCGGCGGCGCGTCGAGGATCACGGCGTCGAAGCGGTCCCGGAGCTGCCGCAACAGCCGGCGGAAGCGCTCCGAGCGGATCACCTCGGCCGGCTTGTCCGGCGGCCGGCCGACCGGCAGCAACTTGAGCCGGCTCTGGTTGAGGCTGACGATCGAGGCGTCCAGCTCGGCGCGATCCTCGAACACGTCCATCCAGCCGATGCGCGGCCGGCTGAGCAGGAAGTGGTGCACCCGCGGCCGGTGCAGGTCGCAGTCCATCAGCAGGACCTTGCGATCGCGGTCCTCGGCCAGCACCAGCGACAGGTTCATCGAGGTCAGCGTCTTGCCCTCGGCCTCGCGGCTCGAGGTCATGACGATCATCCGGTACGGGTGGTCGTCCCGGGCGCCGAGGTGGTCGATGTGGGTCGTCATCCGCCGGTAGCGCTCGGTGACCGGCGAACGCGGATCGACGATCGGCAGCAGCAGCGGATTGGGCGCCAGGTCGCGCGGGACGCGGCGCGCCACGCCCGCCGACCGGACGGTGCCGGTGGTCGGTCCGCGCCGCTCGATCTCGGCGGCCGGCTCGCGCCCGCGGCGGCGGATCACGAGGCCCTCCGCTCGCGGGCGGCGCGACGGCGGGACTTGCTGTCGGCCAGGCGGTTGAGGTCGGGGATCACCGCCAGGATCGGCCGGTCGATCGCCGCGGCGAGCTGTTCCTCGCTCTTGAACGACTGATCGAAGACCTCGAGCAGCAGCACGACGCTGACGCCGAGACCGAGGCCGACCGCCATGCCCATCATCAGGAACAGCTTGAAGTCCGGCCAGTACGGCTTGCCCGGCCGGCGCGCGTAGTTGAGCACGTCGAACTTCTCGCCCTTGCCGAGCTGTTCGACCAGCTCGCCGGTCTGGGCACGGATCTCGCGCGTACGGGCGTCGTCGTACTCCTGCTGGAGCTGGGCTTCGAGCTGCATCAGGTTGTCGAGTTCGATCTGGTTGTCCGGCGTGCGCTCCTGGCGCTGGCGGATCACCTCGTTCTGCGCCTGGAGTTCGGCGATCTTCCGTTCGTTGATCGCGATCTCCTCGGCCAGCCGCTCCTTCTGGCGCTCGAGCTGGATCCGGTCGATCGCTGCCGGACTCAGGCCGGTCGCCGGCGCGTCACCGTCCGACGGCTGCACGGCGCCGAGTTCCTCCTCGAGCGTGCGGATCTGGTCGAGCAGCTT
>JAJRXN010000468.1 GCA_024276295.1 Acidobacteriota bacterium | reverse complement strand
TGGCCGGTCTACGTCGGCGTCGGCTTCGGCACGATCTGGCACGACCCGTTCTTCGATCCCTACCCGTGGGTGTTCGTCGACTACGGACACTTCTACGGCTACCGCGTCGACCGCTACCACGTGCCTCGCCACCGGATCCTGCGCGACGACCTGCGCCGCGGCGTCATCGCCCGGCGGGCGGTCGTCCCTCCGGTCTCCGCCCGCGGCGTGCGGGGCAACGCCCGCTCGCTCGGCGTCCGCGGCGAGGTGGACGGTACGGCGGTCTATCGCAGGGCGAGCGAGCTGGCCCGCACGCGGCCGGGGATCGCCCGGCGCGCGGCCGACCTGCCCCGCGACATCGATCCGGGTGAACTCCGGCGCCTGCGGGGCGCGAGCCGCGTCCGGCAGAACGAGGGCCGCGCGGTCCGCTCCCCGGACGTCCGGGAAGGCCGCGGCGCCCGGTCGCGTGGAGTGCGCGAAGACGGAGTCGCCCGGTCGCGCGGCGTGGCACGCGGCGAAGGCCGCCAGGCCGGCACGGTGCACCGGAACGACGACCGCCGGCAGGGCGACCGGGCCGTCGCGCCGCGCTCCCGTGGCGTGCGCGAGAACACGGCTCCCGGGCGCAGCCAGGGACGACGCGAGGGCGTGCGGCGCCAGCAGAACCGCGACGCGCGGCCGGTGATCCGCTACCGCCGGCTCGACCGGAACGATACGGGACCCGCTGCAGGCGGGCGGCCCGAGGCCCCCTCGGTCGAGGAGTCCCGTCCGGCGCGCCGGACGCGGACGTTCGAACGCGGAGCGGCCGGACGCGCGGCCCCCTCGTCGACCGACCGGGACCGGGCGGTCCGGCGGCGACCGACGACCGACGAGAACGTCCGTCGCTTCTTCGGGCGGATCGGCGGGTCGAAGGCGGGACCCGCGGCGCCGTTCCCCCGCAGTCGGGGGGCGGAACGCCGGACCCCGTCCGGACGGGATCGTCGCGAACGGGCCACGCGCACTGCACCGCGGAGCAGCGCCCCGACCGAACGGAGAGCGGCACCGCGCCGCGCCGCGCCGGGACGCCAGCGGGCTCCGCAGGTCGAAAGGGCTCCCCGGACCGAACAGGCTCCACGGCGGGCGGCTCCGCGGAGTCGCGGCGAGCACTCGAAGCCGTCGGTCCGGCGCGCGCCGTCCCGCTCGGATTCGCGCCCCAAGGCCGCGCCTTCCGGCAAGTCGCGCTCCTCGCGACCGGCCGTGCGTTCACGCGGCGGCGGCCATCGGAGCCCGGCCTCCCGGGGTCATTCGAGCGGTCGTTCGAAAGGCGGCGGCGGCCGGACGCGATCCCGCCGCTAGCCCGGCGTCAGGAACCGCGCACGAACGAGAACACGGCGAAGCCGCCGATCGCCCGGCGATAGACCTCGCGATCGACCCGGCCGGGCGCGGCCGGGCGCGAGGCCTCGACCAGCAGGCGCTGGCGCCGGGCCTCGTCGAGCAGGAAACGCACGCTGCGGCCCGGCAGGCTCGACCGCTCGAGCACGAAGGGAGCGCGTACGGCGGCCGGCACGTCGTAGCGCGCGGCGCGCACGGCCTCGATCGCGCGGCCGTCGGCGAACGCCTCGGCCTCCGCACCGTACCCGACCCGCAGGGAGAGTTCGATCGCCTCGAGCAGTTCGCTCTCGGCGCGCCCGGGACGGATCACCGCCAACCAGCGCGGCGTCTCGGAGAGCACCCGCCCGAAACGCCGGGACGGCCAGCCGGCCCGCTCGAGGGCGATCTCGCGGGCGACGAGAAACGCGAGCTGCGCTTCGTCCTCGAGACTGGCGAGCAGACCGAGGCTGAGCACCGTCCCGCCGCCCGGAAGCGGCATCGACAGCGGCTCTCCTTCGTCGAGCAGCAGCACCGGAGCGCGGTCGTTCCCGCCGACCTGCCCGACGACGCGGGCCAGGTAGCCGCCGAGATCTCCCGGTCCGGGCACCGCTCCGGCGTCCGCCAGCCGCCGCAGGACGCGTTCGGCGACCACGGCGCGGACGAGCGGCGCCGGCGGCGCGGCCGCGGAGTCGCGCGACGGCTCGCAGGACAGGACGAGGCGGGCGCCGGCGGGCTCGATCGCCAGCGGGTTTCCGGCGGCATCCGACAGCGCGCCGCAGGCCGGGCAGACGAACGGCCCGCCGTCGGCCTGGACGCCGGCACCGCGCGCCGCACCCCGCTCGGCCCCGCAGCCGGCGCACGCCCCGGACCGCGGGCGCCGCGCGGCCGTCGCGGGACGGGCCTGGCGCCGGAACCAGCTCGCGACCTCGAGACTCATCGACCCTCCCGCGACGGCGCACCGGAGCAGACGACCCAGCACGATTCGGGACGGACAGAACGGAACATCTCGCCATCCAATCTAGGCGCTCCCGGCCTCGGGTGCCCACCCCGCGGCGGCACGACCGTCCCGGAGCATCGGAAACGGCGTTCCGCCGGAATCCGGCCTTGACGCTCCCTTGCGCCGCAGCCTAGAGTTCCGGTTTCGTGCCGGGCGGTTCTGGCGGCACCAGGCGAGTTCCCCACCGGCCCCCCCGGGCCGGCCACCGTCGATTCGGCTCGCGCCCCCTGCATGGGGACGGGAGGAAGGCCAGGATCGCCCCTGGTCGTGCAGGAGTCTGGGATGAAGGTCTACAGCACCGACAAGCTCCGCAACGTCGCATTCGTCGGCCACGGTGACGCGGGCAAGACGTCCCTCGTCGCCGCGATGCTCTACGCCTCCGGCGCCACCGAACAGTTCGGGAGCGTCGACGAGGGCACCGCGCCGACGGATTTCGATCCGGAGGAGATCTCGCGCAAGGTCAGCATGTCGTGCGCGGCGGCCTTCGCCGAGTGGCGTGACCACAAGGTCAACATGATCGACGCGCCGGGATACACGAACTTCATCGGCGAGGCCGCGGCGGCGCTGCACGCCGCCGATGCGGCGACGATCGTGGTCCACGGCGTCGACGGCCCCGGCGTGCAGACCGAGAAGATGTGGGCCGATGCCGAGAAGGCGGGCAAGCCGGTCGCGTTCGTGATCACGCAGCTCGACCGTGACCGCGCCAGCTTCGACGAGGTGCTCAGCCAGCTCCAGCAGGCCTACGGCCGCACCGTGCTGCCGGTCACGCTGCCGATCGGCGCGGGCGGCGCCCTCGAGGGTGTGGCCTCGCTGATCACGCAGAAGGCGTACCTCCCGAAGGAGGGGGCGCGCGACGTGGCCGAAGCCGATCTTCCGGGCGAGCTGACCGACACCGTCGCCGCGGCCCGCGAAGCGCTGCTCGAGATGGTCGCCGAGAGCGACGACGAACTGATGAACGCCTTCCTCGAAGAGGGCACGCTGACCGAGGACCAGTTCCTCGCCGGGCTGCGGGCCGCGATGCGCGCGCGCACGGTGATCCCGGTGTTCGCCGCCGCGGCCCCGCGACTCGTCGGCGTGCGCACGCTGCTCGACGCGCTGATCGACTTCGCGCCCTCTCCCGCGGACATGCCCGCAGTGACGATCACCCTTGCCGACGGCGGAGAGGAACAGCGTCCGGTGTCCGACGACGCGCCGCTGGCGCTGCAGGTGTTCAAGACCTACATCGACCCGTTCGCCGGGCAGATCAGCCTGTTCAAGCTGTTCGCCGGCCGGATCACCGCGGACCAGCAGGCGTTCAACGCCACGACGGAGACCGCGGAAAAGCTCGCCGGGCTGTCCTGTCCCCGCGGCAAGACCGGCGAGAAGGTCGCGGAGCTGCATGCCGGCGACATCGGCTTCGTCGTCAAGCTGAAGAACACGCGGACCGGCGACACGCTGGTCGCCGACAAGGGGCACGTCGCCCACCTGCCGCCGATCCCGTTCCCCAAGCCGGTGATCGCCTACGCGGTCCATGCGGCCAGCGACGACGACAAGGTCGCCGCCGCCCTGCAGAAGCTCGCCATGGAGGACCCGACGCTGAGCCTCGACCGCGACCGCCGTTCGCACGAGCTGATGCTCGGCGGGCTCGGCATCGACCACGTGCGGACCGTGATGGACAAGCTCAAGAACCGCTTCAGCCTCGAGGCGTCGCTGCAGAAGCCGAAGATCCCGTACCTCGAGACGATCACCCGCAAGTCGTCCTCGTCGTACCGCCACAAGAAGCAGACCGGAGGCGCCGGGCAGTTCGCCGAGGTGCACATGCGCGTCGAGCCGCTGCCCCGCGGCGGCGGCTTCGACTACTCGTCGGAGATCGTCGGCGGCGCCATCTCGCGCAACTTCTGGCCCTCGATCGAAAAGGGCGTGCGCCAGGTGATGGAATCGGGCGTCATCGCCGGCTACCCGATGGTCGACATCAAGGCGGTGATCTTCGACGGCAAGGAGCACCCGGTCGACTCGAAGGACGTCGCGTTCCAGATCGCCGGCCGGCAGGTGTTCAAGAAGTGCGTGATGGAAGCCGGCCCGGTGATCCTCGAGCCGATCATGAAGCTCGTGGTCACCTGTCCGGACGACTGCCTCGGCGACATCCTCGGCGATCTGAGCCGGCGCCGCGGCAAGGTCCAGGGCTCGGACAGCGCCGGCGGCAAGACGGTCGTCCGCGCGCTGGTCCCGATGGCGGAGGTCCTCGAGTACTCGGCGACGCTCAAGTCGCTGACCCAGGACCGCGGCTCGTACACGATGGAACTCGACCACTACGACCGCGTGCCGGCCGAGATCCAGGCCGAGCTGATCGCTCAGCATCAGCCCGAGGAGAGCGAGGACTGAGCATGGCGTCACCGATCCTGCCGATCCGGGAGCTGCCCGGGCACGTCGGCGCCGAGGTGACCATCCGCGGCTGGGTGACGAAATCGCGCCGCAAGGGGAAGATCGCGTTCCTCGTGCTGCGCGACGGCAGCGGGCTGTGCCAGGCTGTCGCTTCGGTCAGGGACGTCGACGAGGCGACGTTCGCACTGATGGATGCGCTCGAACAGGAAGCGTCGGTCCGCGTCACCGGGATCGTGCGGGCCGACGAGCGCTCGCCGGGAGGCGTCGAACTCGGTCTGCGCACGCTCGAGGTGGTCGGCCGCTCGGGCGACTATCCGATCACCCCCAAGGAGCACGGGATCGAGTTCCTGCTCGATCACCGCCACCTGCATCTGCGCCACCGACGGCCGTGGGCGATCATGCGCGTCCGACACGAGATCGAGCAGGCCTGCCGCGACTTCATGTACGAGCGGGACTTCGTCCTGTTCGACTCGCCGATCCTCACGCCGGCCGCCTGCGAGGGGACGAGCACGCTGTTCGAGACCGACTACTTCGGCGAGCCGGCCTACCTGTCCCAGTCGGGGCAGCTCTACCTCGAGCCGGCGGCGATGGCCCACGACCGGGTCTACTGCTTCGGACCGACGTTCCGCGCCGAGAAGTCGAAGACCCGCCGCCACCTGACCGAGTTCTGGATGCTCGAGCCCGAGGTGACATGGATCGACCTCGACGGCGTGATGCAGCTCGCCGAGGAGCTGCTCGGCTACATCGTGGCCCGGGTGCTCGACCGCCGCGCGGAGGAACTGCGCGTGCTCGAACGCGACACCGCGCGCCTCGAGAGCGTCGTCCCGCCGTTTCCGCGGCTGTCGTACGACGAGGCGGCGGAGATCCTCGTGCGTCCCGAGAACGTCGAGAAGGCGCGCCGGCAGAACGCTCCGCCGTTCACGCCGGGCGACGACCTCGGCGCCGCCGACGAGACGATCCTCGGCGAGATGCACGACCGGCCGCTGATGATCCACCGCTACCCCACCGCGGTGAAGGCGTTCTACATGGAACCGGACCCCGAGCGGGCCGACCGCGCGCTGTGCGTCGACGTGATCGCCCCCGAAGGGTACGGCGAGATCATCGGCGGCAGCATGCGCATCCACGATCCGGAGCTGCTCGAGCAGCGCATCCGCGAGCACGGGCTGCCGGCCGAGGCGTTCCGCTGGTATCTCGACATCCGGCGGTTCGGGACGGTCCCGCACGGCGGGTTCGGCATGGGGCTCGAACGCGTCGTCGCCTGGATCTGCGGCGCCCACCACCTGCGCGAAGTGATCCCCTACCCGCGAACGATCCAGCGGCTGTACCCATGAACGCGCGCGACACCGGCCGCCGCGCGCGCCGCCGGGTCGCGCTGGTCAGCCTCGGTTGCCCCAAGAACCAGGTCGACAGCGAACTGATCCTCGGACGGCTGGCGTCGGCGGGACACGAACTGGTCGAGGATCCCGACCAGGCCGACCTGCTGGTCGTCAACACCTGCGCGTTCATCGACAAGGCGCGGGCCGAGTCGGTCGAGGCGCTGCTCGACGCCGCGTCTTGGAAGGACGCGCGGGCGGGACGCACGGTGGTCGCTGCCGGGTGTCTCGTGCAGCGCAGCGGCGAGGAGCTGGCCCGGGAACTTCCGGAACTCGACGCGCTGGTCGGCCTCGACGAGATCGACGACGTCGCCGAGCGCGCGACGGCGCGGCTCCCCGCGCTCGGCGCGGCCGGCGAGGGCCTGGCCCCGCGCTGGGGCCGGCCGGCGGAGCGGCTGTTCACCGCCGCCGACCCGCGCGTGCGGCTGTCGCCCCCGTGGTCGGCGTGGGTCAAGATCGCCGAAGGGTGCGACCAGTCGTGCGCGTTCTGCGCGATCCCCGGATTCCGCGGCCGGGTCCGGTCCCGTCCGATCGACGACCTGCTCGCGGAGCTGCGGGCGCTGGCGGCGGAGGGAGTCGTCGAGGCGAACCTCGTCGCCCAGGACTCGACCGGATACGGCCGCGATCTCGGGCTGCGCGACGGGCTGGCGGAACTCGTCGCCGCGATCGGCCGGGCCGAAGGCATGCCGGCTTGGGTCCGGGTGCATTACCTGTACCCGGGCCGGATCTCGCCCCGGCTCGTCGCGGCGCTGGCGGACAATCCGCGCATCGTGCCGTACATCGACCTGCCGCTGCAGCACGCGCACCCCGCGGTCCTGCGGCGCATGCGCCGGCCGGGCGATCCGGCGAGCTTTCTCGACCAGCTCGCCCGGCTCGACGAGGCTCTCGGCGGCGCCGGGATCCGCTCGGCGTTCATCGTCGGCTTTCCCGGCGAATCGGACGAGGAGTTCGACGCGCTGTGCCGCTTCGTCGCCGAGGGGCCGTTCGATGCCGTCGGCGTGTTCGCCTACTCGCACGAGGACGACACGCCGGCGGGCGAACTCGACGACGACGTCCCTCCCCAGGTCAAGGAGGAACGGCGGACGCTGCTCGAGGAGATCGCCGCTGCGACCTCCGGCGAGCGGCAGCGCCGCCGCGTCGGGCAGACGCTCGACGTGCTGGTCGAGCAGGTGCCGGGACCGGGCGGCGAGCGCACCGCCGTCGGCCGCTGGGCCGGGCAGGCGCCGGAGGTCGACGGGCAGGTCGTCGTCGAGGACGTGGATGCCGTCGTGCCGGGCACGATCCTGCCGGTCACGATCGCCGGCGGCGCACCGTTCGAGCTGACCGGTCGGCCTGCAGGACGCCGGCTGGACGACTGATGCGCGCCACGGTCGTTCTCGCCACCTGGTTCGGATGCGGCCGCGCGCCCCGCGCCCCCGGCACGGTCGGCACGCTCGGAGCGCTGCCGCTGGCCGTGCTCGGCTGGTGGAGCGGGAGTCTGCTCGTCCAGATCGGCCTCGCCGCGGGCGTGCTCGTGCTCGGCCTCGTCGTCGCGCGCGACGGCAGCGCGTTCGGCGGCCGGAAGGATCCGCCCGAGATCGTGATCGACGAGGTCGCGGGGATGCTGGTCGCCGTGATCGGCCTGCCCGCCTCGTGGTCGACGCTGGCGCTCGCCTTCGTGCTGTTCCGCGCCGCCGACGTCGCCAAGCCGTGGCCCTGTCGCCGCCTCGAGGCTCTTGCTTCATCATGGGGGATCATGGCCGACGACGTGATGGCAGGCGTCTATGCCAACATCGCCACGGTGCTGCTGCTGCGGGCGCCGGGCCTCGCCGCATG
>JAJRXN010000467.1 GCA_024276295.1 Acidobacteriota bacterium | reverse complement strand
GCTGACCTGGAAGGGGTCGCGGCTGTCGATCGGCGCCGGCCGGGAGGTGCTCGAGGGCAGCCCCGGATCCGGCGCGTTCTCGACGCCGCTGGCCACGCTGCACGCCTGGAACGGCTGGGCCGACAAGTTCCTCGTCACGCCGCCCGACGGTCTGGTCGATACGTTCTTCGTCGTGTCCGGCAGGATCGGCGGCGTCCAGCTCAAGGCGATCTGGCACGACTTCACGTCCGATGCGTCGTCGATCGACTACGGCACCGAACTCGACTTCATCGCCACCTGGAAGGCCCCCTGGGGCCAGACGTTCGGCGCCAAGGCGGCTCTCTACGACGCCGACGGATGGTCGGCCGATTCGGACAAGTACTGGCTGTTCACCGGCTACAGCTTCTGATCGCCGTCCTGCGATCGGTTCCGCAGGGGCGCCCGGGCCGACGTGCCCGGGCGTCGCCCGCAGGTGCGGAGCGCGTCGTCCGGCTAGACTCTCCGCGTGATGTCCAGCCGCTCGAGCCGCTCGACGACCACCGACGCCGGCCGGTCCGGGCCGGGGCGCGGTGCCGTGCTCCTGGTGCTGCTGCTGGCTCTTGCGGCGAACGCGACGGCGCTGCGCAACGGATTTACCATCGACGCGCGCAACGAACTGACTGCGAACCGGTTCATCACCGAGCCGGGCGCACTCGTCGAGCTGCTGAGCACGGACGCCTGGGCCGGCTCCGGGGCCGTGACCGGATTCTGGCGGCCCGTCACCGGGCTTGCCGACTGGCTGCTGTGGCGTGCTTCCGGCGGCAGGGCCTGGTCGTTCATGCTGGCCGTCTCGCTGCTGCACGCGCTGGCCGTGTGGCTCGCCGTGGAGGTCGGCTGGCGCCTCGGTTTCGACCGGACGTCGAGTCTCGTCGGTGCGGCGCTGTTTGCCGTGCATCCCGTCCACTGTGCGGTGCTTGCGACTCCGCTGGGACTCAAGGATGTCCTGGCCGCGGCGCTGGGGCTGGCCGGCTGGCTGGCCCTGCTCCGCGTCCACGAGTCCCGTGGAACGGGTCCGGCAACGGCTTCCGCCCTCGCTGCCGGCGTGCTGATCGCCCTGGCGCTGCTGGCCAAGGAGAGCGCCGCGGGGATCGTCGGCGCGATGCTCGCGGTCGCACTGTTCGATCGGTTTCGGGGAGGCGTGCCCCGTCCGGCAGCCCGCGCGGTCGTCGTGGGCTGGCTCGCGATCGCAGGCGCGGTCGTGGTCAAGGTCGCCGGACAGTTTGCGTTCGCCGGTGGCGGGCCTCCTGATCCACTCGATTTCGGCTCCGTCAACCCCCTGACGATGCTCGCGCCGGACGCGCGCATGTTCGAAGCCGTGGCCCACGTGGCGCGTTACCTCCGGCTGCTGCTCGCCCCGTGGCCCGTCGCACCGGACTACGCCTTCGACACGTTCTCGCTCGGTGTCAGGCCGCTTTCCGCATCGACGCTCGTGGGCATGTTCGTCCTGGCCGTCTTGGCCGTGCTGGCCGTCGGTGCCTGGCGGCGGCGATGTCGTCCTGCGTGGGCCGCGCTGGCGCTGCTGGCCGCGAGTTATCTTCCGGTGTCGAACCTGGTCGTCCTCGTGCCCGGCAGCGGCTTTGCGGCGCGCTACATGTATCTTCCGTCGCTCGCCGTCTGCTGGCTGGGCGCGCTGGCGCTGGCCTCGTGGCCGATGCCCCGTCGGCTGCGACTGGCCGTGGTCGCCGTGCTGGCCGGTCTCGGTCTGCTCGGCAGCGCGCTCCAGAACCCGACCTGGCGCGACGAGTACCGGCTGTGGACGCGCGCACTCGAGATCGTGCCGCAAGACATGATGGTCGCGTACTCGGCGGCAGCGCAGTTCATCGACAGCGGGGAGACCGCCGAGGCGGTCGCGGCTTGCGATCGCGCCCTGGGCCACGAAGGCTATGCACCTGTACTCGAGCCGGTGATGGCGGGCTGGAGATTCCAGTTCAGGATGATGCGGGCCCGTGCCCTGCTCGCCGACGGACGAGCCGACGAAGCTCTGCCGGATGCGCGCCGGGCGGTCGCCGGGCGCCCGGATCGGCACGACTGGTGCCGCGAACTCGTCGGCCGCTTCGGTCGCCTCGGGGCGTGGGACGAGATGGAGATCGTGATCGAGGACTGCGCGCGGCGGACCGGAGACGCGTCCGTTGCAGCCGATCTGCGCGGCCTGGGGCGCCGCCTGCTCCTCGAGGCCTCGGACCGGGCCTGGAGGCGAACCGAGTACGGGCTGGCGGCGCGGCTCCTCGAACGGGCACTCGCTGCCGGAGAGACCGATCCCAGGGCGCGGCTCAATCTGGCCCTGGCACTGCTCGCCGACGGGGAACCGGAGCGGGCCGTTCCCGTCCTGCAGGAACTGCTGCGCGACGCCCCGGACGAGCCGCTGTACGCGCGGCACCTCGAGCGTGCGCTCAGGGAGGCCGGGGAGAGAAGGAGGAGACCTGCGGATCAGCCTCGTTGACGGGGTGCCGGATGCCGCGCGTCGATCGTCATCTCCCCGTCGCTGACCCGGACGGCCGTTCCGCCGACGCGCAGCGCGACGATCGATCCGTCGCGGAGGTCGGCCTCGGCGAGCAGGATGCTCGGGCGTCCCATCTCGAAGCCCTGCCGGATCGTCCAGCGCAGCGTGCCGTCGCGGCAAGGATCCCGCCGGGCAAGCAGGGCCGCCAGCGGTGCGGCCGCGGCGCCGGTCGCCGGATCTTCCGGGATGCCGAGCGCCGGGGCGAACATCCGGGCGCGGACGTGCGACTCCCCGTGCTCCGGATCGAGCGCGAAGCAGTAGACGTGGGGTGCCCAGGTGCCGGCGAGGGTTCCGTTCCAGGCAGCGGGATCGAGCCGTGCGCGCGCCAGGGCTGCACGGTCGGCCAGCCCGACATACAGCAGCGGAACGCCGCACGAGACTGCCTCGGGCTCGAAGGGCGCTCCGAGCAGGTCGGTCTCGTCGAGCGAGAGCATCCGCGCCAGCTCGGCGCAGGACGCGGGCGGCGGCCGGAACTCCGGCGCCTGCGGCGCCACGAGCCACGCGAAGGGGGGAGCACCGGGCGGACGGTCGATCGAGATCGCGACGGGCCCGGCCGGTTCCTCGAACACGACGTCCGTCCGGCCCGCACGGGTCTCGAGGGCGCCGGTGAGGGCCAGCAGGACCGCGGTGCCGATCGTCGGGTGGCCGGCGAACGGCAGCTCGGCCGCCGGCGTGAAGATCCGCAGCCGGCAGTGATGGCCGGGCCGCCGCGGCGGCAGGACGAACGCGGTCTCCGACAGGTTGAACTCGGCCGCGATCCGCTGCATCAGGCGGGCGTCGAGGCCCTCCGCGTCGGGAAACACCGCCAGCGGATTGCCGCCGAAGATCCGGTCGGTGAACACGTCGAGGGTGTGGAAGCGGCGGCGCATCGTCACGGCCGCCAGGCGAGCAGCACCCGGGCGTCCGGTGCGCCCAGCAGGCGCCAGCGGCCGGCGGCCGCCGGGACAAGCGCGAGTTCGCGCGGGCCTCGTTCGAGCCGCCCCCCCGACGCGGCGATCTCCACGTCGCCGGCGACCGGAATGACGATCTGGAATCTGCCTGCCGTGTCCAGCTCGACGCCGCGGTCGTCGAGGTCGTCGAGTTCATCG
>JAJRXN010000466.1 GCA_024276295.1 Acidobacteriota bacterium | reverse complement strand
GGGTGACTCCGACCAGCTCCGCAAGCTTCCGCTTGGTCCAGCCGGCCTTCTCGCGGTGCCTCCGGATGATCTCGCGGAACTCCATGATCGGTCCTCGTTTCGTACCAGAAGAGAAGAACCTGGCAAACAAGTTAGTAACACATATGACCACCACGGGTCAACCCCCCGGCGTGGAGCGAAGCCTGTTGGCCTCCCGCCCAAGCCGGATGGACGGTGCCGGCGGGGCGAGACTCCTGGAGAGCAGACAGGACAACCCGTTCGAAGACAACATGTTGCAGTACATGGTGTCGCGACGGCCCCTTCGCCTCGTATCCGTGTCGCAGACGACCAACAAGCTTCTCTACACGTGGGGTGGCGGGCCGGCAGGCTCCTCGTATATCCCCCACGGCACGGGCTGGAGGCTGCGGGGTGAGTGTTTCCCTCAAGATCCCGGTGATGGCCGCCGAGGCGCTGCTGCGTCTGGCCGGCAACCGGCGCTATCGCCAGCGTCCCCGCGAATGGTCGGCGAGCCTCGGGCCGGGGGGCGTCGAGGAGGCGCGGCGGCGCTGCGCCGAGGCATCGCGCGATCTGCTGGCGTTCATCCGCCCCGAGCCGAAGGAAACCCCGCCGGACGCGGTGATCACGCCCATCCACGCGACCCGGTTTCCGGGACGCGTGTTCCAGATCGCCTTCGCATCGCCCCGGCCGACCGGTGACGAGATCAACGACCGCGTCCATGCCCGCCTGCTGCTGCCGCCCTCCGGCGCGCCGGGCGACCGCGTGGTCGTCTTCCATCACGCGATCCGGCACGACCACTGGACGCTCTGGGAGTGGTTCGTCGAACCGCTGGCCCGTCGCGTGCCGGTGGCGATCATGGCGGGACCGCACCACTTCGAGCGCCGCCGGCCGGGCACGCTCGCCGGGCAGGCCCTGTGCAACGCCAACCCGTGGCGGCTCTACGAGGGACTGCGCCAGTGGTGCGCCGACCAGCACGCCCTCGAGCACCTGCTTCGCGAACGGCTCGGGCTGCGCACGGCAGCGGTCGCCGGCTTCAGCCTCGGTGCGTTCCAGACGCTCTGCGCGGCGTCGGCCGGGTGCATTCCACGCGTTCCGCTGGTCTCGATCGCCTCGACCTGCTGGTATCCGTGGGGGCTGACCCGCGGCTGGCTCGGGGCGCCGGGCCTCGAGGCGCTCCGCGGCGTCGGCATCGACGAGGAACTCCTGTTCGAGATGACCGGCGCGCTCGACCTGGCACGCTACGCCCACCGCCTGCGCGACCGCCCCGTGCTGTACGTCACGGGACGCTGGGACCGTGTCGACCCGCCCCCCTCGCCCCAGCGGCTCCGACGGGCGCTGGAGCCCGCACGGGCGCTGACCCTCGACGCCGGGCACGGCACGTTGCTGTGGCGCCGCCGGGCGATCCTCCGCGAGATGCTCGCGTTCTTCGCCGAGGTCGACGTGCTCTCCGCAGCCCGCGACGGCTCGAAGGTCACGAGTCCCGCCGCCGCGTCCTGACCGGCGCCGCCGGTTCAGCCTGCGATGCGCGAGACCGCCAGCCGGTCCGCGTATTCGTTCCAGGTCGAGCCGTCGTGGGCCCGGATCCAGACCAGCTTCACGCGCGGATGCCGCTGCGCCAGTTCGTGGAGCCGCCGGACGAGTTCGAGGTTCTCGACCGGGCCGGTCTTGCGCCGCCAGCCGCGACGCTTCCAGCCCTCCGCCCACTGGTTGACCGTCTTCACGCACAGGTCGCTGTCGGAGTAGATCGTCTCCTCGGCGTCCTCCGGCAGCATCTCGTAGGCCGCGATCAGCGCGGTCAGTTCCATGCGATTGTTCGTCGTGTGGTCGGCGTGCCCGGAGCGCTCGTCGATGACCCGCCCTTCGGCCACGCGAACCGCGGCCCAGCCTCCCGGGCCCGGATTGCCCGAGCATGCGCCATCGGTGAACACGCCGTGGTCGGGTCCGGACCGCGGGGTCGATCCGTGCGTCATCGGTCCTGTGCCTCCGTCTCGTGCGGACGCGTGAACGTCCGTGCCCTGTAGGAGATCACGATCACCGTCAGCGAACTCGCCGGCATCAGCACCGCCGCGAGCAGCGGGTGAATATAGCCGGCCATCGCCAGGCTCGCCCCCACGACGTTGTACGCCAGCGAGAACGCCACGTTGCGCCGGATCACGCCGAGCGTGCGCCGCGCCCCGGCGAACAGTTCGGC
>JAJRXN010000465.1 GCA_024276295.1 Acidobacteriota bacterium | reverse complement strand
GCGTGCCCCCCGCGATCGTGCTGTCGTCGGTCCTCGTCTTCGCGGCCGGGACGGAGGCGCTCCAGTTCCTCTCGTTCGGGCGCCAGCCGTCGTGGCTCGATCTGGCGATCGACGCGGCCGGTGCCGTCTGCGGGATCGGGTTCGGGCTGTTGGCGTCCATGGCCGTGCGCGTGGCGGGGCGATCGCGACGGTCCGCGGCGGGCGGCGATGGAACGGTGCCTCCGGATCGGTCGTAGACTGGACGCGAGGAGGCTCCGGTGGCCCCCGAGCAGATCGTGCCGATCGTCGCCCAGGTTCTCGCGGGAATGTCCCTGGCAGCCTGCTGCGGGCTGCGTGCGTTCCTTCCCCCTTTCGCCGTCGGTCTGGCGGCGCGCCTCGGCGTGACCGGACTGGCGTTCGGTGACGGGTTCGCGCTCAACCCGGCGTTCGACTGGCTGGCCTCGACGCCGGCGCTGGTCGTCTTCGGCGTCGCCGTCCTGTTCGAAGTGGCGGCCGACAAGGTCCCGGTCATCGATCACATGCTGGACCTGGTCCAGACCTGGGTCCGCCCGGTGGCCGGAGCGCTGGTCGTCGCCTCGACGCTGGCCGAACTCGATCCCCTCTGGGCGGCGGTGACCGGCCTGGTCCTCGGGGGCGGAATCGCCGGCGGCGTCCACGTGGCCAAGGCGCAGATCCGGCTCCTGTCCACGCTGGGAACCGGAGGCATCGCCTCGCCCGTGCTCTCCGTCATCGAGGACGTGCTGGCGATCGTCGGATCCTGGCTCGCGATCGTCGCCGCGGTGGTCGCGGCCGTGCTGATCGCGCTCGGTCTGCTCGTCACGTGGTCGCTGGTCCGCCGCTTCCGGCGCCGTGCGGGCCGCTTCGCCCGCAAAGCCGATCCGGTCGCCGGCGGCTGAGCCGGCCCCTCGGCCGCCACGGCGGCAGTTCCGGACGGCTCGTCGTATCTTGGACGCCCCATGAAACGCTGGACCATCCATTCCGCCACGGGCCTGCTCTGCGTCCTGGCGCTCGCCGGTGCCGAGGCGCGGGCTGAGAGCGTCGCTCTGCCGGTCGATCGCGTCATCGAGGAATCCGGCATCCAGCTCGATCTGCGGAACAGCCGCGTCGAGCTGCTGGTCAGTCCGGATCGGGACGCGCGGATCGAGATCTTCGATGTCCGCGGACAGGACGTCCGCGGTGGCTACATCGTGCTCGAGACGACCGAGGCGGGGGATCTCGCCGTCCGCCAGCCTTACGGTTCGCAGGACGTGGCGCCCGACGTCGTCGTCCGCCTCGTGATTCCGCCCGGCACCACGCTCGAGCTGCGCGGTGAGCGGCTCGACGTCGACCTCGAGGCGGAACCGCTGGACGCCGCGCCTGACGACGCTCCCCGCCGTCCGGGCGGAGTCGGCAGCGCGGGGCCGGCGTCGATCCGGCTCGATCTGGATGACTCGGCGGTGCGGGTCACCGGTCTGTCCGGGCTCGAACTCGAGGGGGCCGGCAGTCACTACGATCTCGCCTCGACCCGCGGAGGGATCACCGCGCGACTCGATCAGTCGAGTCTGCGGGTCGCCTCGCACCGGGGAAGGCTCGTGCTGTCCGGACGGAACCTCGACATCGACGCGGAAGAAGTCGCCGGGACGCTGCGCGTCGTGCTCGACGGGGGCGGGCTGACGGTTCGCGGAGGAGAAGGACGCCTCGACGCGGAGATGCGCGGGGGACAGCTCGCGGCCGAGCGCTGGCGTGGCGCGATCAAGCTCGGTGGACGGGACGGTCTTTTCGAACTGCGGGATCTCGAGGACGCCGAGGCGACCGTCCGGCTCGACGTCACGGACGCGTCGGTCACGGTCACGGGCATCGCGGGCGGTGTTTCCGGGCAGCTCCGGGGAGGGCGGCTCGAAGGACGGGACATCGGCGGCGCGCTGAGCATCACGGCCCGCGACGGCGCCGAACTCGAACTCGAAGGACTTGCCGGGACCTGCCGGCTCGATCTGCTCGAAGGTTCGGTCGCGCAGGTCAGGAAGGCCGCAGGGAGGCTGCAGGGCCGGCTGACCGATGCCGAACTCGGGGTCGAAGGTGCACTCGAACTCGACCTGAAGGCCGAGCGGTCGTTGGCCGACATCGAGGGGATCGCGCGGCAGATCCGTGTGGTCTCGATCGACTCCGATCTCGACCTCGATTTCTCCTCCGCCCGCGGGCAGGTCGAACTGCAGGCCCGGGGCACGAGCCTCGTGCGCATCCGACTGCCCGAGCCGTGCACAGTGAAGTACGACGGGAACGAGGCGGCGCGGGACGCCCTGTCCGTCGACACCTGCGAGATCGTGGCCCGCGGGGAGCGCCGTCCGCGCATCATCCGGCCCCGGGGAGGACGCCCGCCGGTGATCCTCGAGGCGAAGGTCGATCCGCAGGCCACGGTGGAGGTGACCGGCGTTCCCTGACGGCGCCGGGCGCGTTCCCGCAGCCCGCGCGGGGAGGACCCGATCGTGGAACCGATCCGTGTCGCGGCGATCCAGATGCAATCCACGCAGGACGTCGATCGCAACCTCGAGGTCGCCACGGAACTGGTGCGTCGTGCGGCGGCCGGCGGCGCGCGCTTCGTCGCGTTGCCGGAGAATTTCGCGCTGATGGCCGCCGAGGGCGTCGTGCTCGGGCGGACCGAGCCGCTCGACGGCCCGCTCGTGACGTGGGGCCGACGCCTGGCCCGCGAACTGGGGATCGATCTGCTGCTCGGATCGATTCCCGAGGTCGCCTCGAGACCGGGCATGCGCCGCAACACGTCCGTGATGATCGACGGTCGCGGCGAGGTGGTCGCCGTCTATCGCAAGGTCCACCTGTTCGATGTCGAACTCGACGACGTCAGCCTGCGCGAGTCGGAGGTGGTCGAGCCGGGCGAGGAGACCGTCGTCGCCACGCTCGTCTGGGGACGCGTCGGGCTGTCGATCTGCTACGACCTGCGCTTTCCGGAACTCTACCGCGTGATGCGCTTTGCGGGCGCCGAGGTGTTCGTCGTCCCGTCGGCCTTCACCGCGGCGACCGGGCGCGACCACTGGGAACTGCTGCTGCGCGCCCGCGCCGTCGAGAACCAGGCGTTCGTGGTCGCTCCGGCGCAGGTCGGCCGGCACGGCCGGAAGCGGGCGTCGTGGGGTCATGCGGCGATCGTCGACCCGTGGGGCGAGGTCCTCGCCGACGCGGGCGATGGGCCCGGAACGCTCGCGATCGCCGACCTCGATCCCGCGTCGATCGAGCGCGCGCGCCGCCGCATCCCGTGTCTCGATCATGCCCGGCGCTGGCTGCTCGAAGGGCGAGGTCGCACATGATCCGGCGACCCGTCGATCCGGGCGTGCTCGCGGCGCGCCCCGTCGTCCTGCTCGATGCCGGGGGAACGCTCGTCGGGCTCGACCACGACCGGCTGCGCTTTCTGACGGCCCGCGTCGGCCTCGAGCCTGACGACGCTCGGCTCGAGGCGGCGGAGGCCCGTGCCCGGCGGTGGGCCGATGCCGCGGTGCGTCGTCAGCTCGGGTTCCGGGGGCTGTGGGACGGCTACTTCGCGCGGCTGCTGGCGGACGTCGGCGTCCCCGAGTCGATGCTGGCCGAGTTCACTGGCCGGCTGTGGTCGATGCACCGCGAGCGTGGTCTGTGGAACCGTCCCATCGAAGGAGCGCTCGAAGCCATCGAGCGTCTGGCGGCGGCCGGCAAGCGGCTGGCGGTCGTCAGCAACGCCGAAGGCCAGATCGAGGAAGACCTTGCCAGCACCGGCTTCGGGCGGTTTCTCGAGACCGTCGTCGATTCGGCGGTGGTCGGGCTGAGCAAGCCGGATCCGCGCATCTTCGAACTGGCGCTCGCCCGACTCGAGGCGTTTCCCGAGCAGGCGGTCCACGTCGGCGACGTGCCGTCCTACGATGTCGCCGGAGCCCGCGCGGCAGGCATCGAGCCGGTGCTGATCGATCCCCTCGGCCTGCACGACGATGCCGGCTGCATGACGATCCGCTCGATCCGGGAGCTGCCGGTCCTGCTGATCGACGGTGTCGTGTCCGGGGGACGTCGGCACTGACCGGTCCGGCGGTCCGCGGTGCCTTCTTCGCCGGCGGGTTGTTCCCGGGCCATCGCGCGACCACAATGCGGTGGACAGTCGGGCGCCTTGCGAGACGGCGTGAATCGGACTTGCGCCGTCCGACCTCCGGCTCAGGACGACCAGGAAAGGTGACCTCGCCATGATGGCAACCGCTACCGGTGTACTCGACGGTTCTCAGGTGCACTCCGTGCACCCCCTCGGATCCAAGGCTCGCGTGCTGCTCTCCAGCGTGTTCGGGCCTTATGCCCGCGACGACGAATTCGGCAGTCGCGCGATCAACCCGATGGAGCTGTATCACAACCAGGTGACGCGCGTACAGCAGGCGTTCTCGCTGCGCATGTTCCACCGTTCGTGGGGTCTGATGCTGATCCAGGCCAACATCGATGCTCCGTGCACGCTCCTCGACTTTCCGACGCTCGACCGGTTCGTCGAGGAGATCACGACGCACCGCTACGACATCGTCGGGATCGGTTCGATCATCCCCAACGTGAACAAGGTCAAGAAGATGTGCGAACTCGTGCGCACGCATCTGCCGGAGGCGACGATCGTCGTGGGGGGACACGTCGCGGGCCTGCCCGACCTGGCCGAGCGGATCGACGCGGACCACATCGTCCGCGGCGAAGGCGTGCGATGGATGCGGCGTTTCCTCGGTGAAGACGAGGACCGTCCGGTCAGGCATCCCCACGTCGTCTCGGGTTTCGGAACGCGGGCGTTGGGCATCCGGCTCCGCGAGAAGCGGGGTGACGTGGCGGCGACGGTGATCCCGTCGGTCGGATGCCCGATGGGGTGCAACTTCTGCGCGACCTCGTCGATGTTCGGCGGCAAGGGCAGTTTCGTGCACTTCTACCGCACGGGCGACGAACTGTTCGAGGTGATGTGCGAACTCGAGCAGGCGATGTCCGTGCGCTCGTTCTCCGTGATGGACGAGAACTTCCTGATGTACCGCAAACGGGCACTGCGGCTGCTCGAGCTGATGTCCGAGCATCACAAGTCGTGGGCGCTGTACGTCTTCAGTTCCGCCAACGTGCTGCAGTCGTACAGCATGGAGCAGCTCGTCGGACTGGGAATCTCGTGGGTCTGGATGGGGCTCGAAGGAGAGAACGCCGACTACGGCAAGCTGCGTGGAGCCGACACGCGGCAGCTCGTGCGCACGTTGCAGTCCCATGGCATCCGCGTGCTCGGTTCGACGATCATCGGACTCGAAGACCATCGGCCCGAGACGATGGACGCGGTGATCCGCCATGCGGTCAGCCACGACACGGAGTTCCATCAGTTCATGCTCTACACCGCCGTTCCGGGCACGCCGCTGCACGCCGAGTTCGATGCCGCAGGCAGGCTCCTCGACTCCGAGGAGTGTCCCGACTGCGACTCCCATGGCCAGTTCCGGTTCAACTTCCGGCACCCCCACTTCCGCGACGGGGAGGAGGGGCACTTCCTGCTCGAGGCCTTCCGCACCGACTTCGAGGTCAACGGGCCGAGCATCACGCGCGTCGTGAGGACGCTGCTGCAGGGATGGAAGCGCTACCGCGATCATCCGGACTCGCGCATCCGGGAGCGCTTCGTCTGGGAGGTGCGTGACCTCGCGGCTTCCTACGCCGGTGCGTTGTGGGCGGCACGCTGGCGCTTCCGCTCGAATCCCGCGGTCTCGGAGAAGATCTCGGGTGTGCTGCGGGATCTCTACCGCGAGTTCGGACTCAAGGCGCGGCTCGCCGGGCCGATCGTCGGCCGCTATCTCCGGTTCACCCTGCAGCGGGAGGAGCGCCGGCTCCGGGCGGGCTGGACGTACGAGCAACCGACCTTCCGCGAGACCAGCGCGGTCGCCGTCTCGCCGACCGTCGTGACCTGACGGGCGAGGGCCGTCGTCGCCGGTGGCGAGCTTCTTGTCCTGGGTCAAGGATCCGGCTCGATTGCGCGCCGGAAGGCCCTCCGAGGGTCGATGGCGGGCGGCTTACGCTCGGAGGTACTTCAATTAAAGGGTGCTAATCCGGTAGACTGCCGCCGTTTCCCTCGGTCTTGGAGGAACGGTGGATACGGACTCTGCGGCAGGTCGCCGTTTCCAGGCTCGCATCCGTGAACTGCTCTGGTATCGCCAGAACGTTCCCTGCATGGAGGCGTGTCCCGTCCACACGGACTCGGGCCGCTACGTCCAGTTCATCGCCGAGGAGAAGTTCCTGCCCGCGTTCTATGTTGCGCGGAATCCGAACGCGCTGGCGTCGGTCTGCGGGCGGATCTGCGCCGCGCCCTGCGAAGACGCCTGCCGCCGTGGATGGATCGACGAGGCGGTGACGATCCGCTCGCTCAAGCGGTTCGTCACGGAGCGGTACGGTCCCGAATCCTCGAGTCCCGAGACGTTCCACGAACTGCTGTCCGAGGCGTCCCACGCCGATCCGTTTGCCCAGGACGACGCTCCCGGCTGTGAGCGTGCCTGGCACGCATCGCAGATCGTCGGACACGCGGGGAGCACGGCGGGCCGGCGTCACAAGGTCGCCGTGATCGGCAGCGGTCCGGCGGGAATCGCCTGTGCCTACGATCTCGCGCTGTCCGGCTACGCGGTCACCGTCTTCGAGGCCCTGCCCGAGACCGGCGGGATGCTGCGCTACGGGATTCCCGACTACCGCCTTCCGCGCCCCGTGCTCGAACGCGAGATCGGGCTGCTCGAAGGGCTGGGGGTCGAATTCCGGACCAACACGCCGCTGACTCCGGAGTTCAATCTCCGTACCCTGCGCGAGCAGGGGTACGAGGCCTTCTTCCTCGCCGTGGGGGCCATGCAGGGGCGCGAGCTGTCGATCCCGGGCGTGGACAAGGACGGCGTGATCAAGGCCGTCGACTATCTGCTCAACATCAACCGCGGCTATCGCGTCGATCTCGGCAAGCGCGTCATCGTCATCGGCGGCGGCTCGGTGGCGCTCGACGCGGCACGGAGCGCGGTGCGTGACTTCTACAAGCCGATGGAGGAGATCGAGAAGACCGCCGAGGCCGTGGCCGACCAGGCGATGATGGACGTCGCCCGCGGCGCCCTCCGCGGCGGCGCCACCGAGGTCTTCGTCGTCTCGCTCGAGTCGCTGGACCAGATGCCCGCGGCCCGGACCGTGCAGGGCAAGGAGGAACTCGAGGAGGCGCTCGAGGAGGGCATCGAGCTGCGGCCTTCGTGGGGGCCGATCGCGATCCGCGGCGAGGATCGCGTCGAGGCCGTCGACTTTGCGGCCGTCGTCCGGGTCTTCGACGAGAACGGCCGTTTCGCACCGCTGTTCGATGAATCGAACACGATGACGCTCGAGGCGGACTCCGTGGTGCTCGCGATCGGCCAGCAGCCCGATCTAGGCTTCCTGGCCGAGGAGGATGGCATCGAGCTGACGCGTGGCGGCACGATCCGCATCGAGCCCGAGACGCTCGCCACGACCGCACCGGGCGTTTTCGCGGGCGGCGATGCCGCCTTCGGGCCGCGGATCGTGATCGAGGCGGTGGCCAACGGAAAGCTGGCGGCGCGTTCGATCCGCTCGTACCTCGAGGGAGCCGTGCCGCAGACCCGGCTCCATGTGCAGGTGCGTGGGATCCCGACCGACGAGTACCGCATGCCGCCCGCCTACGAGAAGCGGGCCCGCAGGCCGGCGGACCGGGTGGAGACGGGGCGGCGGACGGGCATCACCGAGGTGGAGAACGTCTTCACCGAGGAGCAGGCCAGAAGCCAGGCCGAGCGCTGTCTGTCCTGCCACGTCGACACGATCTACGACCCGATGCGCTGCGTGCTCTGCGGGCGTTGCGCCGATGTCTGTCCCGAGAAGTGTCTGGTCTTCGTTCCGCTGGACGAGGTCGAGATGCCGGAAGGGCAGAAGGAAGCCGCGCTTGCGGCCTACGGGCACGACCCGGAGCGACCGTTGACGGCGCTGGTGAAGGACGACACGTCGTGCATCCGCTGCGGGCTGTGCGCGACGCGCTGTCCGACAGAGGCGATGACGATGGAGCGTTTCTCGTTCGTCGAGATGACGGAGCCGGCTGCCCGCGACGCGGTCTGACGACACCAGGTCGCCCGCGTGCAGCGTGCGGGAGGGCGTCGGGTTGGAGACCCGTGGCGGCGATCCGCCGCGGAACGACATGGGTGGAGCCGGGGGATCGTCGGGGCCCCGCTCCGGTGAGGAGACACGATGGAATCGCAACCGCGCAGGACGTTTCTCGCCCGCCTTGCGGGCGCGTTTCTGGGACTGGGAGCGATGGTCACGAGCTGGCCGCTGTTCCGCTCCCTGATACCGAACGTGCTCTACGAACCGCCGCGGCGGTTCAAGATCGGTCCGCCGGACGAGTTCCAGCAGGGCGTGACGTTCCTCGACGATCGCCGCGTGTACCTGTTCCGGGAGAACAGCGGCTTCTACGCCATTTCGGGCATCTGCACGCACCTGGGCTGCACGGTCAAGTTCGCCCCGTTCGCGAGAAAGGAGACCAGGACGGTCCGGGGCCTGACCTTCGAGGCGATCGGCGAGTTCCGCTGTCCGTGTCACGGCTCGCGTTTCCATGGTGACGGGACGAACTACGCCGGCCCCGCGCCGCGTCCGCTGGCCTGGCATCCCGTCGAGATCTCTCCGGACGACGGACAGCTCGTCGTCGATGTCGGGGCGGAGGTCGATCGCGACTTCCGGCTGGTGGTCTGATGAGTCTGTTGCCGCGCAAGGGACTGCTGGACCGGCTGCTCTGGTCGTGGAAGCCGGAGTCGAGCCGCGAGGCCGGTGCGAGCATCGTGTCCAACTTCCTGCTGCACTGGTTCCCGCACCGGGTCTCTTTGCCGAGCTTCCGCTTCGGCTACTCGCTGTACCTCGGGACGATTTCCGCCTGTCTGTTGATGATCCTGACCGTGACGGGCGTCGTCCTGATGTTCCTCTACGTACCATCCGTCGAGCGCGCGTACTGGTAGATCAAGGACCTCGAGTACGCGGTCAGCTATGGCTGGCTCCTGCGCCGCCTGCACCGGATTGCCGCGCACATGATGGTCGCGGTCGTCTTCCTGCACATGTTCCGCGTCTTCCTGACCGGTTCCTACAAGGGCGGTTCCGTCGTGCGATCGGCGCGGCCGTTCAACTGGGTGCTCGGCGTGGTGCTGCTTGTGCTCACGCTGCTGATGAGCTTCACCGGCTACCTGCTGCCATGGGACCAGCTCGCGCTGTGGGCGATCACGGTCGGCACGAGCATCGCGGCCAGCGTACCGGTGATCGGCAAGGAACTGCAGGCGTTCCTGCTCGGAGGGCACCTCGTCGGGCAGCCGACGCTGATCCGGTTCTACGTGCTGCACTGCGCGCTGCTTCCGGCGGTGCTGTTCGCCGTGGTCGCATGGCACATGTGGCGGATCCGCAAGGACGGCGGCCTTGCGGTCGTCGACCAGGTGCGGCTGGCGGCGCGTGACAGAGGGCCGCAGCAGCCGCGGCGGGGCAAGACCTGGAGCGTGCTGGGCATCGCTTCGGGTACTACCGTCCAGGTCCACGACCCGACGACGCTCGACGACGAGAACTCGGTGCCGTCCTCGCCGTTTCTCACGACGAGGATCCTGCTGGTCTGTCTGGCGACGTTCGCCGTCTCGCTGGTCCTGGCGCTGATCTTCCAGGCGCCGCTCGAGGAGGCCGCGAATCCGGAGGTCACGCCGAATCCGGCCAAGGCGCCGTGGTACTTCCTCGGGCTGCAGGAGATGGTCGGCTACTCGGCGCTGATGGGCGGCGTCGTCATTCCGGGGCTGGTGATCCTCGGCCTTGCGGCGATCCCGTTCCTCGACCGGGAGCAGAAGGGTGTCGGGCTGTGGTTCACCGACCGGAAGGGGCTGCGCTGGGGGCTGATCGGGTTCTTCTACGGCCTGCTCGTCACGGTCGGCTGTCTGGCCTTCGCGGTGCTGTTCCCGATGCGATCGGTCTTCCCGGGAATCGAGAGCCAGGTGTTCTTCGACCTCGTCAACCCGGCCACCGCGCTCGTCCTGCTGTACGCCGTACTGTACTTCGTCGTGCAGAAGGTGACCGGTTCCACGCGCTACGCGTCGATCGCGGTCTTCTGCGCCTTCATCGTCGCCTTCATCCTGCTGACCTACACCGGGACGGCACTTCGCGGACCGAACTGGGAGTTCTACTGGCCGTGGCAGCCATGGCCCGAAGTTCCGCGACCGTTCTGAGGACTCGCGAGCAAGGGAGACGAAGATGAAAAGACCTGGAACGCGCGAGATCCTCCTGCTGCTGGTCGTCGCGGTGCTCACGCTGGCTGCCGTAGCCGCGGCGCTCTACCGGGAGGCGATGCCGGAGTGGAAGTACTACCAAGCGGAGTTCGAGGCCATCGTGGCGGAGAAGGCCGGGCTCGACGATCCGGACAAGATTCCGCGCGGGATCCAGCAGATCTGGGTCGAGCGTCTGGGGGTCGTCGATCGCTGCACGACCTGCCACCTCGGCGTGACGTGGAAGGGACTGGAGGACGTCGAACAGCCCTGGGCCACGCATCCTCAACTGGAGATCTTCGATGATCATCCGCTCGAGGAGTACGGCTGCACGCCGTGTCACGGGGGTCAGGGCTGGGCGGTCACCGCGGATGAGGCCCACGGTTTCGGCGAACACTGGGAGCAGCCGCTGCTGAGCGAGATCATCGGATCGGAGTACGACCCCCGCAATCCGCCCCCGCTGTGGGAGATCCAGTGCAACTACTGCCATCGCTACGAGCGCAGCACGGAGGGCCTGGAGTACATCAACCAGGCCAAGGAGATCGTGCGGGCCAAGGGCTGCAAGGTGTGCCATGTGATCAACGGCAGCGGCGGGCACCTGGGCCCGGATCTGACCTGGGAAGGTGACAAGAACGCCGAAGGGTTCGACTTCAGCAATCTGGTGACCGAGCAGGAGACGGTCTTCACCTGGCACGTCAAGCATTTCCAGTCGCCGCCGACGGTCGTGCCCGAGTCGATCATGCCCGAAATGAACTTCCGGTCCCGCGAGGCGCAGGCGCTGGCGATGCTGGTGATGAGCTGGAAGAACAACGAGGACCTGCCGCTGGCCTACATCCCGGGGCTCGAACTCAAGGACGAGATGACCCCCGAGGAGATCGAGCGCGAACGGCGGATGCGCGAGGGGGACGGGGCGTTCTTCGTCGAGCACAGTTGCTTCGTCTGCCACTCGATTTCGGCGTTCGACATCAAGTCTCCCACGGACAAGGGGCCGGACCTGTCGTGGGCTCCCGACGATGTGCGGGCGCGCTTCAACAAGACGCTCGAGGAGTTCCTGTTCGAGCCGACGGGGACGATGAAGATCATCCTGGAGAGCCAGATTCCGCTCACCGACGAACAGAAGTGGGAGGCGATCGCGAAGATCAACCGTGCCTACGACATCGTCAAGAATCGTGCCGACAAGAAGTCGGACGCTGAGTAGGATCGTGGGTCGGCCACGTGCCGGCCGTGTCTGGAGTCATGCAGGGAGGAGAGGACTGATGAGAAAGCGGACGATTGTCGCCGTTGCCATGCCGTTGGTGGCGATCATGCTTGCGGGCATGATCGGCTGCGGGCCGAAGCCGCCGAGCCGCCGCGGCGGCCGCGGGGGCGGGGCGACGGGGTCGGACCTGACGAAGGCCGCTCTGGCGACGTACGTCGCTCCGGGCGACCTGGACGAGTACTACCTGTTCTATTCGGGAGGGCACAGCGGGCAGATCTTCATCGCCGGCGTGCCGTCGATGCGCCACATCGCGACGATCCCGGTGTTCACGCCGTATCCCGGCACGGGTTACGGTTTCGACGACGAGACGCGCGAGATGCTCGGCGAGTACGACTGGGGTGATGCGCATCATCCAGGCTTCTCGGAAACCGACGGCGAGTACGATGGCCGCTGGCTGTTCATCAACGACAACGCGAACGGACGCATTGCGCGCATCGATCTGCGCGACTTCAAGACCAAGCAGATCCTGAAGGTTCCCAACATCTCGGCCAACCACGGCAGCTCGTTCGTCACACCGAACAGCGAGTACGTGACGATGTCGACCCGGATGTCGATCCCGTTCCCCGAGGGGACGTATGCCGACGTCACGGAGTACGCAGAGAAGTACAAGGGGCTCGTCGCCGGGATCAAGATCGATCCGGAAGATGGCGAGATGAGCATCGGCTGGGAGATCCTCGTTCCGCCGTTCAACTACGACTTGGGCGATGCCGGCAAGAAGGCCAGTGACGGCTACATGTTCTGGACCTGCTACAACTCGGAACGCGAGTTCATCGAGGGCGGCAAGCTCGAGGTGACGGCGTCGCAGAAGGACAAGGACTACATCCTGATGGTCGACTGGCGGGCGGCCGAGAAGGCCGTCGAGGCCGGCCAGGGCCGCATGGTCGCCGGGGCGCCGGTGCTCGACCCGAAGAAGACCTCCGACATCGCATGGTTCATTCCGCTGGCCAAGTCGCCGCATGGAGTCGACGTCAGTCCGGACGGCCGGTGGATCATCGGTTCAGGCAAGCTGTCACCGACGACGACGGTGTACGACATCGAGAAGATCAAGAAGGCGATCGCCGACAAGGACTTCGAGGAGACGATCGACGGCATTCCGGTGCTGACGTACGCTTCGGTGCGTGAGGCGGAGATCCCCGTCGGTCTCGGCCCGCTCCACACGCAGTTCGACGGCAAGGGGTACGCCTACACGTCGCTGTTCGTGGAAAGCGCCGTCGCGAAGTGGAAGCTGCCGCCGTACGATGCGGGAGCCGACATGAGCCAGTACGTCGTGGACAAGATCCCGGTCGCCTACAACATCGGGCATCTCGTCACCGCGGAAGGCGACTCGGTCACTCCGGACGGCAACTACCTCGTCGCGCTGAACAAGCTGTCCAAGGGGCGCCACCTCAGCGTCGGGCCGTCGATTCCCGAGTCGGCGCAGCTGATCGACATCACGGGCGAGAAGATGTCCCTGCTCTACGACGCCTTCACCGAACCCGAGCCGCACTACGCCGTGATGATCAAGGCCGACAAGCTCGATCCGATCGAGGTCTACAAGAAGGAGGACTCCGACAATCCGGATGCGATCTGGAGCGCCGAGGAGGCGCGGATCGAGCGGAATGGCCGGATGGTCGAAGTCTGGATGATGGCGGTGCGGTCGTTCTTTGCCCCGGACGTGATCCGGGTCAGGAAGGGGGATACCGTCAGGATCCACGTGACCAACATCGAGCAGACTCGCGACGAGCTGCACGGACTGGCGATCAACGACTACAACATCAACGTCGTGATCGACCCCGGCGAGACGAAGACGATCACGTTCAAGGCCGACAAGGCCGGCGTGTACGCCTACTACTGCACGAACTTCTGCAGTGCGCTGCATCAGGAGATGCAGGGCTACCTGCTGGTCAAGTGACCCGGGCTCCCGGGGTCGCCCGCGAAGGGCGACTCCGGGAGGACGAGGGAGGACCCGATGTCCGGACTGATCGAGCGACTGACGGCGGCACTCGACGCAGGCCTGCCACTTCGGAGCCGGCTGCTGGTTCTGGTGGCGTTCTTCGTGCTGCTTCCGGTGTTCTTCACGCCGCTGTGGCACGTGACGTTCGTCGCTCAGCAGTACCCCGAGGGTCTCAACCTCTACATCTACCCGCACGATCTGGTCGGCGGCAACGACGGCAACGATCTGACCGAGATCAACGTTCTCAACCACTACATCGGCATGGCGGAGCTGAAGCCCAGTGACTTCACCGAGCTGAAGTGGATCCCGTTGATCATCGGGCTGATCGCCGTGCTGACCCTGCGTTGCGCGGTGATCGGGAACGTCCGTTCGCTGGTCGACCTGATCGTGATGCTGACGTACTTCGGTGGATTCTCGTTGTGGAGCTTCTGGTACAAGCTCTCGTACTACGGTACCAATCTTGACCCGAAGGCTGCGGTCAAGGTCGAACCGTTCATGCCACCGATGTTCGGCTACCGGATGGTCGGCCAGTTCAGTGTGTGGTCGTATCCGGCCGTGGGTACGTATCTGTTCACGGCCTTTGGCCTGCTTCTCGTCGTGGCCCTGTACCTTGCGTGGCCGCGGCAGATGCAGCCGAGTTGACGCCAGGGGAAGCTGGTGGAGGCGGAGGTAACGATGCGGACGTCCGTGATGGCGGTGATGATGGCTGCGGTGTTCCTGGCAGCGTGCGGTCAGACCTCGGAGGAGCCCGGTGGCGCGGCGGGACAGGAAGCCGCGGCCGAGGCGCCCCTGCTCGAGTTCGACGCGCCGGAGCCGATGGAGGTTCCGGAGCGCGTGGACGTGACGTCGGACGACGACTGGAAGGCGCGCGTGCACAACAAGAACGCGGAAGTCGTCGAGGTGCTCAACATCATCAACCCGGTGGCCGCCTACATCACCGCCGGGTTCGAGAAGTACGGCGACAGCTTCAGCCCGTCGCTGCACGAGGAATGGGAGGACACGCGGTCCCAGCTCACCAAGGCGCTGACTCTCTACGACTCGTGCAAGAAGCGCATGGAGGCCGGCGAGTTCGACAAGAAGCTTTTCCTCGACCTCGAGGAGGTGTGGCAACTGCTGGTCAAGACCGGCGTCGCCGGCGTGCGCACCAAGTCGATGGTCGACGCGGAACTGGCCCGGCTCAAGGGCTGAGGAGACGCCGAATCCTTCGATGTGGAAGAAGCTGACCCTGCCGGACAGGATCCGGACCGCGGCGAGGCTGGCGCTGATGCTGGCCTCGCCGTCTCTCACCTGCGCCACGACGATCACCGTCGGGCCGGGGGAGTCGGTCGTCGCCGCACTGCAGCAGGCCAGTCCGGGCGATACCGTGCTGCTGACGGGGCGCGAGTACCAGGAGCACGTCGTGATCGACGTTCCGGTCACCCTGAGGGGGATCGACCACCCGCGCATCCTCGGCGGCTACGAAGGCCACGTGGTGCACGTCAGGGCGCCGGGCACCGTGCTCGAAGGGCTGCACGTCGCGCAGTCCGGCACGCAGCTCACCCGCGACCTGGCCTGCGTGCTGGTCGAGGCGGACGATGTCGTGATCCGTGACAGCATCATCACCGAGCCGCTGCACGGGATCTACGTCAAGGCCGCCGACGGCGTGGTGATCGAGGGCAACCGCATCGAAGGCCGGCTCGACCTGGTCGAGGAGGACCGGGGCAACGGAATCCACCTCTGGGACAGCGAAGGCAATCGCATCAGCGGGAACGAGATCTCCAACGTACGCGACGGAATGTACTTCTCGTTCACGCACTCCACGGTCGTCGAGCACAACGTCGTGCATCACGTGCGGTACGGGCTGCACTACATGTACTCGGACCACAACGTGTTCCGGGACAATCTGTTCGAGAACAACGTCGCGGGAGCGGCGCTGATGTACTCCGAGGACATCCACTTCTCCCGCAACGTCTTCGCCCGCTGCCGGGGCTTTCGGGCGTACGGCGTGCTGTTCCAGTCGATGGACGACATCGTCGCGACCGGGAACCTGATCCTCGACAACAGCCGCGGCGTGTTCATGAACAACGCCGGCCAGATCCTGATGGAAGGCAACGACATCGCCGATAACGACCTGGCCGTGCAGCTCAACGGCGGCTGTGACGGGATCCGCTTCGTCGGCAACAACTTTCTCAACAACCTGAGCGAACTGCTGCTCGACGTCAGCGACATGGACACCGAGTGGGCGGGGCCGGCGGGCGGGAACTACTGGACCCGCTACCGGGGCTACGACCTCGGCCGGGATGGTATCGGTGACGTCCCGCACCAGATCCAGAACGCGTTCCAGAGCCTGGAGGCCAAGGCTCCGGGCGTTCGCTTCTACGTGCTGAGCCCCGCGGCTCGGATCCTCGAGATCGCCGAACGTGCGCTGCCGATCCTGGTCCAGGGGGATGCCGTGGATCCGCGACCGCTGATGCGACCGGCGGACAACGCCGGCGTGCCGTGGGAGCGGGCGGAGACCATGACGGGCGGGCCGTCGGCGTGGGCTGCCGGGGCATACCTGCTGCTGACCCTGTTGCCGTACGGGATCCTGGTCTACGCTTCCAGGGCGACGGCCCGCTCGCGGCGGCGGCGGTCAGCGGGGACAGGCGCGTGAGCACGTCCGTGTCGGCGATGGTTCGGCTCGAGCGATTCGAGAAGCGGTACGGCAAGGTGCAGGCCGTCCGTCCGATCGACCTGGAGGTGTCGGAAGGCGAGACGTTCGCGCTCCTCGGTCCGAACGGCGGCGGGAAGACGACGATCCTGCGCGCGATCGTCGGGCTGCACCGGCCGAGTGGCGGACGGATTCTCGTCGGCGGCCATGACGTCTGGCGTAGGCCGCGGCACGTCAAGCGCCTGCTGTCCTACGTGCCGCAGCGCGTGACGATGCCCGATCTGCTCACCGCGAGAGAGATCGTGGCGCTGTTTGCGCGCCTCAAGGATGTC
>JAJRXN010000464.1 GCA_024276295.1 Acidobacteriota bacterium | reverse complement strand
TGGCCGAGGCGGGCCATGCCCTCTGGCAGCGGCGCTTCACTCCCGAGGCGATGGCGGCGCGCTACGAGGATGCCGTTCGCGGGTTGCCGGGTCCTTCCGCCGCGCCCTGAGTTCCCGCTCGATGCCCGCCGCGTAGTGCATGTCGCGCACGACGTGGTACAGCACGAACAGCGGTCGATCGGGAAGCGTCCACTCCGCGAGGCGCACGAGCAGGCGTGCCTTCCACAGCAGCAGCGGCCGCAGCGCGGCCGGCGTGTGGCGGACCAGACGATGCGCCCGGGCCAGCAGGCGGCGGAAGCGGGTCGTCTCGGCGCGCGGATCCATCCCGGTGACGCGCAGGTGGGCGGCGAGGTCCGGGTCGTCGTGGCGCTCGGCGAAGACGACCGCCATCGCGCCGGACTCGAGGTGCCGGCGGCAGGCGGCAGCGAACTTCGCGTGGGCCGAGCGATGCACGGCGACGAGGTCGTCGCGGTAGACGAGGCGCGCCCCGGCCTGCACCAGCCGCGCCGCGAGTTCGAGGTCCTCGAAGCCGTAGCGCGAGAACGCCTCGTCGAAGCCGCCGATCCGTTCGAGCGTCCTGCGCGGGACGGAAAGAAACGCCGACGAGAGGTCGGTGATCCGCAGCCCCTCGCGTGCCGCGAGCAGCCGCTCGCGCCGCTCGCCCTCTCCACGCACGAGGAACCGGCCGTAGCGTCCACCGAAACTCGCCGGATCGGGGATGATCCGCCCCAGCACCCCGGCCGGAGCGGTGCCCTCGCGGTGCGCCGCCGTGTGGCCGCGCAGCGCCTGCGGGTCGACCGCCATGTCGTCGTCGAGGATCAGCACGATGCGTCCGTGCGCCCGGGCGAGCGCCGCGTTGCAGGCGCCGGCGCGTCCGCGGTTCCGCTCGAGCCGCACGACGCGCAGCGGATGCGCGCAGGCGCCTCCGAGCGCGGCGGCGTCGGCCGCCGGGCGGGAAGCGTCATCGGCGATGACGATCTCGACGCCGCCGTCCGGCGGCGCGGCGAGGCCGAGGCGCCGGACGGTCTCCTCGAGGCGCGGGCCGCCGTCGTGCGACGGGATGACGACCGACAGCTCCATCAGGCAGGATCCTCCGCCGCCCGGCCGTCGAGCGCCGCGCGGGCGTAGACCCGCAGCTCGCGCAGGTCGTCGCGTGCCAGCAGCAGCGCCAGCAGCGCGTAGAGGGCGACGCCGGCGAGCACCAGCCCGGCGAGCGCCGCGACCGAGCCTGCCGGCAGGCGCTCCGCGAGCGCGTGCGACGCGGACGCGACGGCCGCTCCCATCACCAGCGACGCGACGACGGGCCGTCCGACCGCGGCGAGGAAGTCGCGCGCCGACAGCGCGAGCAGCCGGTTGCTGATGGCGTGGCCGGCGCACGGCGTCGGCACGCGCACCGCCACCAGCGCGACGATCACGCCGGAAAGTCCCCAGCGCAGGCCGACGAGCAGGGCGGCGACGGTCAGCAGTCCGGTGACGATGCCCCACCACAGCAGCAGCCGCGTCCGGCCGAGCGCCTTCCAGACGACGGCATTCGCCGCTCCGGTCGCCGCCAGCGCCGCCACCGGCGCGAGTCCGACCAGCACCGGGACGGCGTCGAGCCAGTCGGCGCCGAGCACGACCGGCACGATTCGCGGGGCGAGCGCCGCCAGTCCTGCCATCGCCGGGAAGACGACCAGCGCCACGAGTCGCACGAGCCGCAGGTAGGCCGGTCGCATGCGGTCGATCGCCGCCTGGCGCCGCGCGAACGCCGGAAACGCCACCCGCGCGAGCACGCCGGCGAGATTCCGGACCGGAAACAGCGTGACCCGCACGCCGACGCTGAGCGCGCCGAGCGGGCCGGCACCGAGACCGGCGCCGACGATCGCGTCGGCCGCCTTCTCGTGCACGAAGCCGACCAGGCCCGCGCCGAACACGTCGCCCGCATAGCGCCGCAGTCGTCGCAGTCGCGTCAGGTCGAGCGTCGCCGACGGCCGGAAGCGCACGAGCGCAAGCGCCAGCACGGCGCGCGACGCGGCGAGCGCCAGCGTCTGCGCCACGAGCGCCCACACGCCGAGGCCGGCCAGCGCGGCACCGATCGCCGCCGCCGCCGCGAGCGTCGCGGCGCCGGACTCGATCCAGGCGATCAGGTCGAAGCGCATCGCCCGCTCGGCGCTCGCCTCCGGGACGATCGCCAGCGCGGCGACCGGCAGCGCCAGGCTGGCGACACGGACGACCGGCACCAGCGCCGGTTCGCCGAACAGCGCGGCGAGCATCGGCGCGGCGAGCTGGCCGAGGCCGCCGAGGACGAGTCCGGTCAGCGCCGCGATCCAGAACGCGCCGGAGAGATCGCGGTGGTCGATGTCCTCGAAGCGGATCAGCGCGCTGCCGAGTCCGAGGTCGGCGAGCACCTGGGCCAGCGCGAGGAACACCGCCGCCATCGCCATCAGTCCGAACTCGACGGGTGTCAGCAGCCGGGCCAGCACGGCGAGCGTGACGATCTGCAGCGCCGCGGTGAACGCCCGCGCCGCGCCGGCAAGCAGCGCGCCGCGGGCCGACGCCGCCTCGAGCGCGCTCGGCCGGCGCGTCACGACGCCCGCTCCGGGCCGGCGAGGCCTGCGCCGAGCAGCGCCCGCAGCGCGACGAGCGGCCGGCGGGCCTGCCAGGCGCAGCGGGCGAGGGT
>JAJRXN010000463.1 GCA_024276295.1 Acidobacteriota bacterium | reverse complement strand
GCGGGCACGCCCGGTCACGCGGCTTCCCGGAGACGAAGGAACGCCGTTCGCCGCTTCCGACGGGCGCAGGATCTTCTTCGTCGCCGCACCGGACGGAGAGCGCGACCTCTACGCGATCCGGTTCGACGGCAAGAAGCTCGAACGGCTGACCACCGGCGGGGTCACGCCGTCCGCCCCACGACTCGCCGCCGACGGCAAGTCGATCTTCTTCCTCGCCAAGGGCGGCGCGATCCGGCGCGTGGGACTCGACGGCAAGCCGGGCGACCCGGTGCCGTTCGAGGCCCGCTGGGAACAGCGGCGCGCCGAGCGCCGCCGGGCGACCTGGAACGAGGCCGTGCGGACGATCTCGGCCTGGTTCTACGATCCCGGTTTCCACGGGGTGGACTTTCCCCGCCTCGCGGAGATCTACCGCCCGTGGGCCCTCGAAGCGACGACGGACCGCGACTTCGCCGACGTCCTGAACATGCTGCTCGGCGAACTCAACGCGTCGCACATGGGCTACCGCAGGACCGGCGAGCCGAAGGGCGACCGGACCGGGATGATCGGTGCGCTGTTCGACCCCGCGGCCGGAGGGCCCGGGATCCTGGTCCGCGAGGTCCTCGTCGACAGCCCGGCGACCCGGACCGACGTCGATCTGCGTCCCGGCACGCGCATCCTGACCGTCGCCGGCCGGCCGGTCGAGGCAACGACGAACGTCTACGCGCTGTTCCGGGACACGATCGGCCGGATGGTGCCGCTCGAACTGCTCGACGCCGACGGGACGCGACGGACCGTCCGGATCCGCCCCGAGGACCGCCGCGCCCACCTCCGCCGCCGCTACGACACCTGGGTACGCCAGCGCGCCGCGATCGTCGAGCGGGCTTCCGGCGGCCGGCTCGGCTACATCCACATTCAGGCGATGGGGATGGACTCGTTCGAGGAGTTCGAGCAGGCGCTGTTCGCCGCCGCGCACGGCAAGGAGGGGCTGGTGATCGACGTCCGCTCCAACGGCGGCGGGTGGACGACGGACTACCTGATGGCCGTGCTCGGCGTCCGGCGCCACGCCTACACGATTCCCCGGGGCGCCCCACCCGAAACGCGTGCCTATCCGCAGGGCCGGCTTCCGCTGGCCGCTTGGACCCGTCCCGCGATGACGCTCTGGGACGAGGAGTCGTACTCGAACGCCGAGATCTTCTCCTGGGCCTTCAAGACCCTCGACCGGGGCCTGACCGCCGGCATGCCGACGTTCGGTGCCGTGATCTCGACCGGCGGCACGCGCCTGCTCGACGGCAACCTGCTGCGCCTGCCGTTCCGGGGCTGGTACGTCGCCCCGAGCGGCGTGAACATGGAGAATCACGGTTTCACGCCGGACCTCGTCATCCCCCGCCCACCCGAAGAGGACCTGGCCGGTGACCGCGACACGCAGCTCGAGCGGGCGGTCGCCGCGTTCCTCGAGAGGATCGAAGACGATCCGCGCTACGGAAGCTGGTAGCGCGAGGAGGTCACGCCGATGCTCGCTCCCCGTTTCCTCCCCCCGGCTTTCCGCCTGGTGGCCGCGGCCCTGCTCGTGCTGGCCTGGACCGCGCCGTCGTCGGCCGACGACGGCCCCCGGACCACGTGGGACCTGACACCGATCTACGCCGACGACGCCGCCTGGGAAAAGGCCAGGCAGGCGTTCGAGAAGCGCATCGCCGAGATGGACCGCTTCAAGGGCCGGCTCGGCGAGAGTCCGCAGACGCTCGCGGAAGCGTTCGGCCTGATGTTCGACCTGCAGAAGGAGGCGCTCAGGCTCTACGGATACGCCAACCTCCAGGCCGACCTCGACCTGCGGGCGCCCGGTCCGCAGGGCCGGCGCCAGTCGATGCGCCTGCTGCTCTCCGATCTGCAGGCCCGCTT
>JAJRXN010000462.1 GCA_024276295.1 Acidobacteriota bacterium | reverse complement strand
GAGGACCGCGAGCATGCCGCCGGGGAACTCGAGGCGCTCGTGCGCGAGGTCGGCCACCGGCGGCGGGACCAGCTCGCCCGTGCCGAGCAGATCGTCGCCACGTTTCCGCGACTGCCGGACGACGCAGAGTAGAATCCGGCATCGGCCGTCGGGCCGGTTCCGAGGAGACGCCATGGACGCGGAATCCGGCGCAGATCCCGTGCGTGCGCCGCGGATCCTGCTCGGTGTCAGTGGAGGCATCGCGGCCTACAAGGCCGCCGAACTGGTGCGCGCCCTGGTGCGCGAGGGCGCCGAGGTCCAGTGCATCCTGACGCGCCGCGCCGAGCAGTTCGTCACGCCGCTGGCGCTCGCGACGCTTTCGGGACGGCCGGTCGCCCGCACCGAGTTCGGCGACGAGCCGGCGCCGACGATCCTGCACATCGACCTCGTGCGCTGGGCCGACGCGCTGGTCGTCGCCCCGGCGACCGGCAACGTGCTGGCCCGCTTCGCCCGGGGACTGGCCGACGACCTGCTCTCGACGGTCTACCTCGCCTTCGATGGTCCGGTCGTCGTCGCCCCGGCGATGAATCCGCGGATGTGGGACCACGAGGAGACTCGGGAGAACGTCGCGCGGCTCGGCCGGCGGGGCGTGACGGTCGTCCCGCCCGGCGAGGGGTTCCTCGCCTGCGGCGACGAGGGGGCCGGCCGGCTCGTCCCGCTCGAGGAGATCGTCGCCGAGGCGCTGGCCGCGGCGCGACGGTCGTCGAGCCTCGACGGGATGCACGTCGTGGTCTCCGCCGGGCCGACCTACGAGCCGATCGACCCGGCGCGCTTCGTCGGCAACCGTTCGTCGGGCCGGATGGGCTTCGCGATCGCCGCGGCGGCGCGGGCCCGCGGAGCGCAGGTCACGCTGGTCCACGGTCCGGTGGCGCTGGCCCCGCCGTGGGGCGTCGAGACCGTTCCGGTGCGCACCGCCGGCGAGATGCGCGCGGCGATGCGGCAGGCGGCGCGGGCGGCGCGGGTGGTCGTGATGGCGGCGGCGGTCGCCGACCACCGGCCGGCTGCGGCCGCGGAGCGGAAGATCTCGCGCAGGGAGCCGTACACGCTCGATCTCGTGCCGAATCCCGACATCCTGGCCGAGCTGACCGCGGCGCGGCGGGCGGGGCAGGTGATCGTCGGCTTCGCGGCCGAGACGCACGACGTCGTCGAGCGCGCGCAGGCCAAGAAGAAGCGCAAGGGCTGCGACCTGCTGCTGGCCAACGACGTCTCGACGCCCGGCTCGGGGTTCGAGGCGGAAGACAACCGCGTCACGCTGATCGACGAGCGGGGGCGTGCCGAGCCGTGGCCGCTGATGTCCAAGCGCCAGGTCGCCGAGCGCCTGCTCGACCGGGTCGAGCGGCTGCTGGCGCGCGGGGAGGGCCCGTGAGCACGCCGCGCGAGCAGGCGCGGCTGTGGCTCGAGCTGTACCGGACGCTCGGCGTGCGCGAGGTGGCACGCGTCGAGCCGCGGCGACCGGCCGAGCTGGACGAGGCGCCGGCGGTGCAGGTTCCGCTCGTCACGCCGTCCGGCTCGTCCTCGGCGGAGGATCGCGCCGCGATCGAGGCCGCGCTGGCGCTCGACGATCCGGCCGAGGCGCTCGCGCGGCTCGAGCGCGACGTGATCGGCGACTGCCGTCGCTGCCGGCTGTGCGAGAAGCGCCGGCACGTCGTCTTCGGCGTCGGCGACCCCGAGGCCCGGCTGATGTTCGTCGGCGAGGGGCCGGGAGCCGACGAGGATCGGCTCGGCGAACCGTTCGTCGGTCGCGCGGGGCAGCTTCTCGACCGGATCCTCGCCGCGATGGGGCTCGACCGTCGCGGGGGCGGCGTGTACATCGCCAACGTCGTCAAGTGCCGGCCGCCGGGAAACCGCGACCCGCAGCCCGACGAGCAGGCGGCCTGCCTGCCGTTTCTCGCGGCCCAGGTCGCGATCGTCCGGCCCGAGGCGATCGTCGCCCTCGGCCGCGTCGCACTGCTGGCGCTGACCGGCGGCGGCGTCACGTCGCTCGGCCGGGTGCGCGGGCGGTGGCTCGACTGGAACGGCATCCCACTGATGCCGACCTACCATCCCGCCTATCTGCTGCGGACGCCTTCGGGCAAGCGCGCGGTGTGGGACGACATGCAGAAGGTGATGGCGCGGCTCGGGCTCGAAAAGCCCGCCGGTTGAGGTGACGAGGCGCCATCCGCCGTTCGCGTGCGGGACGTTCCCGGGACGCCGCAAGCGCTTCGTCGAGTCTCTTCTCCCGAATTCCTGCCGCAGGGCGCGATCGCGCCGCGCCTACACGGAACCGAAGACCAGGAACGCGGACCTCTCCGTGGTCGTCGTCTTGGAGCAGACGGGATTCTGTGAGCCGCACTCCTTCCCACTGCACGTCGCGCCGCTGCAGCTGATGTCGCCTCCTTCGCCCGTCGGGGCGCAACCATCCGCCGTGCTGGAGTTCACGCATCCGGAATGGGTACAGGTGACCGAGATCGGCACGACGACGCTGCCGCCGCGCAAGGGGACGATGAAGATCCTGGTCGTCTCCACGTAGTGCGCGCTGCTGTCGGTTCGTGACACGGTCGCCACGGGCGAGATGAAATGGCCCAGGCCACCCTCGAGGTTGGAACTGAACTCCGACTTCTGCTCGGGCGTCAGCTCGTCGTAGAAGCTCGCCACGGTTCCGTTGGTTCCCCCGGGATCCACCTCGTCGAGAACGATGCTCTTGACGCTCGCTGCCTCGGAGGACGTGACTGCCGCCAGCGCGACGGCTCCGACCGCCAGCAGGATGATGGGAATTCGTCCGGTCATCGCGTGGTTCATGGCGTGGTCTCCTCTCTCTGCCGTCCGCGATCCGGCACCTTTCTGACACGACCGCAGCGGCGTCGACTGACCGTCGCGCTGGATACCACCTGCCCCCCCGTGTCAAGTGGGTTTCCATGCAGTCGCGGAGCGCCGACATGCCGGGCCGCGGCGTCCAGCGCCGAACTCTCCACCGTCAGGGCCCGGATCAGCCCGGGCAGGATCAGACTCGAAGGGCGCGTCCCGGTCATGTCCTGAACGCATGCTGACCGGCGGGGAGTGGACGGATCCGGTTTTCGTCGTAACGTACTTCCGCGGGGCGGCATCCTGCTGCATGGGAGCTGACCTGCCGTTTTCCGTTCCGCCGTCGCCGAGCGACTCCGCTGCCCGCCGGGAGTCCGCTTCGCACCCAAGGGCACAGGAAAGGACGATCGATGCACCGTCGCGCCGCGAGACTCTTCCGCTCCGCCTTCGTCGTGATCACGCTCGGCCTGTTCGCGCTACCGGCCGCGGCACTGCCTCCGCTCGATGCGGTCTACGCCGATGAAGGACGCCACGTCACGATCGACGTCTCGCGCGGCGCCGACCGGCGCGTCGACTACGCGGCGCTGGTCCACTACGGACCGTGGGACGATCGCAACTACCGGCTCACCGCCGAGGACATCGCCCTGCTGGCACCCAACGAGGCCGAGCTGCGGGCTCCGATCCCCGCGTTCTTCCGCGTCGCGCTGCGCCGCGCCAATCCGGAGCTGCGCCGCAATCCCGACGTGCGCTATCCGCTGAGTGCATACAACGCCTTCCGGCAGAACTTCGGCGGCTACCTGGTGGACGGCACGTACTACCGTCGCGCCTACCGCCGCGGCGACCGCTACTTCATCGATCTGCAGACCCCGGCGCCGGAGCCGGCCGCTCCCTCGGGTCCGACGACCGATGCGCTGAGCGGCGAGACGCGCGTGACGAACCCCAACGGCGCGGCCGAGTCGGCGATCGCGATCAGTCCCGTCGACACGAATCTCGTGATCGCCGGATCGAACGGACCGAACTGCGGCCAGAAGATGCACTGGTCGACCGACGGCGGGGCGACCTGGAACCAGGTCACGCTGCCGCTGGGAGGCGACTGCTGCGATCCGACCGTCGAGTGGTCGTCCGACGGCCAGTTCGCCTACACCGCGACGCTCGGGCAGTGCTTCTTCTTCTGCCAGCTCTGGTTCTACCGCTCCGACGACGGTGGCAGGACGTGGACCAGCCTCGAGACGGTCACTCCGGGTGATCCGCGGCGCGAGATCAGCACCAACGCCGACCGCGAGTTCATGCACGTCGACCAGTCGCCGGACTCGCCCTACAAGGACAGGATCTACATCACGTATCACGAGAACAACGTGATGCAGCTCGCCCGTTCGTCCGACTTCGGCAACACGTGGACCGTGGTTCCCTTCTCGGGCTCTTCCGAGAACCGCGGCATTGCCGGTGACATCGCCACCGACCGGCTGGGCAAGCTCTACTACATCTGGCCCTCGTTCAACAGCAACACGATCCGGCTGCAGGTCTCGACCAACGGCGGCGCCTCGTTCGGACCGGTCTCGGTGATCGCGTCGACCAACGCGTCCTTCTCGTTCCCGATCCCGGCGATGAACGCCCGCGAGGTCTCGGTCTACGTCGCCGCCGACGCCGACCTGACGACGGGACCCTGGGGCGGCAGCATCTATGCGGCGTGGACCGACTCCACCGCGCCGACGGTCGGCGATCCGTCCGCAAATCACGCCCGGATCCAGGTCGCCTACACGCGTGACGGCGGTTCGACCTGGCAGATCACGACGCCGCACGAGACCGCCGACGTGCTGACGGTCGACCGCTTCCAGCCGTTCCTGGCGGTCGGTTCCGACGGGACGGTGCACGTGATCTTCCACGACACGCGCCGGTCGGCGGATCGCAGCGCATCGGATCTCTACTACAGCTTCTCGACCGACGGGGCGCAGACCTGGTCGGCCCCGCGCCGCATCACGGCCGAGATCTCTCCGGACATCCTCGACGGGTTCGAGTACGGCGACTACAACGGCCTCGACATCGTGATGAGCAACCTGATGGCGATCTACACCGACAACCGCAGCGAGGACGGCACGCCCGGCGACTCGGTCGACGTCTACGCGGCGGGGATCGAACCGGGGGGCACCGGCTCGGGGGGGGCGGGACGGATTCCCGGCGCGAAGGACGTTCCCGGCGATCCGCTGGTGCTCGACAAGAGCGGAGCGGACATCGTGCTGACCTGGTCGCCGGCGTGCGGTGCGGGCACCGACTACGCGGTCTACGAAGGCGTTCTCGGCGATCCGGCCAGCGCGACGCCGCGCCAGTGCTCGACCGGCGGTGCGACGACGACGACGCTGACGCCGGGCGGCGGCCAGCAGTTCTACCTGGTGGTCGCGGAGACGGCGGGCAACGAGGGGTCGTACGGCCAGGACAGCACCGGCGCCGAGCGCGCCCCGAGCGCCGGCGCCTGCCTGCCGCAGTCGATCGGCGCCTGCCCGTAGCCGGCGGCCGCTACCGGCGTCGGCGCAGCCGGACCAGCGTCGCGCCGGGGCCGCCGAGGCGCGGCGGTGCGCTCGAGAACGCGAGCACCGAGCCTCGGCGCGCCGACGCGCTGAGCCAGTCGCGGACGAACGCGCGCAGGACCGCGCGGCCGTCGGGAGCGTGGGCGCCGCGTCCGTGGATCACGAGCACCGTGCGCCGGCCCGCGGCGAGCGCCTCGCGAAGGAAGCGTTCCAGGGCGGCGTCGGCCTCGGCGCGCGTCATGCCGTGCAGGTCGCAGCGCGCCTCGACGGGGAACTCGCCGCGCGCGAGCCGACGCAGCAGGCGCCCCGCGACACCGGGAGCGCGGCCCTGGTGACGCGTGCCGTCGTCCTCGATGTCCCACGGCTCGGCGCCGGCCGGCGTCGCGTCGGAGGCGCGTGGCGTCGCCGTGGCCGGAGCGCGCGCGGGCTGCACCACGCGCGGGGCCGGCGGCAGCGGCCGGACGCCGGCGACCTCCTCGGCCCACGCGTGCGCATCCTCCGGGGACAGCCCGGGAGGCGGGGCATCGTCGTCTTCGCGCCGTCGGTCCATCGAGGACGAGGGTACCGCGAGCGCGGGGCCGGGAGCGATTGAATGCAGCCTCTCGCCGATGTAGAGTTTCAGAACAAACCGGCCATTTGCTGAACGATCTTCGGGGCATTGCTGAAAGCGCCGAATGTTGATCGGTCCAAGGCGGTCGGAGCGAGGCGTTCGATGAGCGTGATCCTCGACGGCGAGAGCCTGACCCTCGAACAGGTGGTCCGCGTCGCCCGCGGCGGCGAGCGGGTCGAGCTGGCCCCGGCGGCCCTCGATCGCATCCGCACCTGCCGCGCGATGCTCGAGCGCAAGGTCGCGGCGGGCGACGTGATGTACGGCGTGAACACCGGCATCGGCGAGCTGGCCAGCGTCGTGCTCGACGACGAGCAGACGCGGCGGTTCCAGCGTTACCTGATCTACAACCACGCCGCCGGAATCGGCGAGCCGGCTCCGGTCGAGCACGTCCGCGCGGCGATGGTCAGCCGACTCAACGTGCACGCCAAGGGGTACTCCGGCTGCCGGCCCGAGATCCCGCTGACGTACGTCGCGCTGCTCAACGCCGGCATCACGCCGGTCGCCTGCCGCAAGGGGAGCGTCGGCGCCTGCGGCGACCTGTCGCCGATGAGCCAGATCGCGCTGTCGCTGATGGGCGAAGGCGAGTGCTTCTGGAAGGGCCGGCGCCTGCCGACCGGCGAGGCGATGCGCGAGGCGGGGATTCCTGTCCCGGGGCTGGAGGTCCGCGACGGGCTGTCGGCGATCAACGGCTCGAACATGATCACCGGGGTGTCGGCCCTCTGGCTGTGGGACGTCGAGCGCTGGACGCGCCAGGCCGAGATCGCCGCGGCGATGGCGCTCGAGGCGCTGATCGCCAACGTCAAGCCGTACGTCTCGCGGCTGCACGAGCTGCGCGGGTTTCCCGGAGCGGTCACCTCGGCGGAGAACCTGCGCCGGGTGATGGACGGCTCGGACCTGATGACCGGGCGGATGAAGGTCAAGGTCCAGGACGCCTACTCGATGCGCTCGACACCGCAGGTGATCGGCACGCTGCGCGATGCGACGGCCTGGGCCCGGCGGCAGGTCGAGATCGAACTCAACGGGTGCGCCGACAACCCGATCTTCCTGCCCGACGAGGACGAGGTGCTCACCGGCGCCAACTTCCAGGGCTCGCCCGTGGCGCTGCCGGTCGACATGGTCGCCGCGGCGGTGACGATGGTCACGGTGCTCTCGGAGCGCCGACTCAACCGGCTGCTCAACCCGGCGCTGTCGGTCGGCCTGCCGGCGTTCCTGACGCGCGGCGCCGGGATGTTCTCCGGGCACATGCTCAGCCAGTACACCGCCGACACGCTGATCGCCGAGCAGCGGATCCTGTCGATGCCCGCCTCCGTGCAGTCGATCCCCGCCGCCGCCGACCAGGAGGACTTCGTCTCGATGGGGCTCAACTCGGTCCACAAGGGGCTGCAGATCCTCGAGAATGCGCAGGGCGCCCTCGGCATCGAACTGATCGCAGCGGCGCAGGCGCTCGACTTCCGCGAGTTCTCGTTCGGCAGGGGAACGCAGGCAGCCCGCGCCGCGGTGCGCGAGGTCGTCGCGCATCTCGACGAGGACCGCCCGCTCTACCGCGACCACAACAACATGGCCCGCGCCGTCGCCGAGTGCCACGTGCTCGACGCCGTCGAGGCCGCGATCGGTCCGCTGGAGTAGGTCGGAGCCTCCGCTACGGGCACGCCCCGATCGCCTGCGGCAGACAGGCCTGAGGTCCCGGGTCGCGTTCGGTGCCGCGGCCGTCGCGGCCGTGCGAGCCCTCGGCGTCGACGGTCTGCGCCACGACGAGGTAGAAACGCTGGGCGTCACCGGGAACCAGGCGCGCCGTCGTCGCTCCGCCTGTCGAACAGGTGCGGGGGGCGAGGCTCGCGGGATCGCCGAGCATTCCTTCGTACACCGCGTAGTCGTTCCCGGCACCGCAGGTCGGCGACCAGGTCAGGACGATCTCCTCTCCGGCGCGTTCGATCTCGAGCGGAATCCCGGGCAGGTCGAGGGCGCCGACGATGCGGCCGGCCGGGGTGAGTATCCCGCCCGCATCGAACGCGGCGACGAACGCGTCGGACGTGCCGCCGTTGTACGTGTCGTCGAACGCGCCGGGCGTCGTCGGGAAGTCCAGCGAGTCGGTGTTGCCGCCGACGAACGCGGCGCGCCGCGCGTCGAGCGCCACCGCCCGCGGCAGGTCCTCGCCGGAGCCTCCGATGTACGTCGAGTACGTCAGCGTGGTCAGGTCCGGCGAGATGCGGGCAAGATATCCGTCCGGCGTGCGCCGCGTCCCGTTCTGGTTGCACTGGCCGTCGGTTCCGCAGGTCGCGTCGACTCCGCTGCCGGCCACGGGAAAGGCCGCGGAGATCGTCTCGCCGACGACGAAGATCGAGCCGTCGGGTCCGAGCGCGACCGCACGCCCCGCGTCGTCGTCCTCGCCGCCGAGGAAAGCCGCGGCCTCGACCGTCTGCAGGTCGAGCGAGAACCGCGCGATGAACGCATCGGGCTGCGGCACGTTGAACGGGCCGACGGGGTCGCACTGGCCGTCGCTCCCGCAGCCGGTGTCGAACTCGCTGCCGTTGCGTGGCAGGAAGTCCTCGTCGTGGGTCGTGCCGATGCCGATCACGAACCCGTCACCGACCGCGACGCCGTGGAAGTACGTCCGGCTCGTGCTGCCGGTCGGCGCCCGTCCGAGTCGCGTCGTCAGCGCCGCGTCGAAGCGCTGGAGCCTGCCGGTCGGCGTCGAGTCGGCGCCATCAGCAAGGTACACGCTGCCGTCGGGACCGATGGCGATGTCCGCAATCGCCGGATGGTCGAGGTAGGTCAGGTGCAGCACCGTCGACAGGTCGGCGCTGAATTGGCCGGCCATCGCGTAATACTGGCGGTTGCCGAAGCCGTCGGGATCGCACTGGCCATCGTGTCCACAGGTCTGGTCCCAGGCGTCGGGCGTGACCGGCTCGTCGGGATAGCGCGTGCTGCCGGCGTAGTACACGCCGCCGTTGCCGGGCTCGATCGTCAGCACGTTGGGGCTCGGCGAGACGTGGGCCGAGACGAGCAGCGTGCCGAGGTCCCCGCTGAGCCGCGCGATGAAGCTTCCCGGCCCGGTCGGATCGTCCGGCGCCTGCCAGTTGTACGCGCCGGGCGTGTACGGGAACCCGCTGCCGGCCTGGCCGGCGATCAGCACGTCGCCGTCGGCCGTCAGGGCCATCGCATGCACGATGTCGATCGAGTTCGAGCCGATGAAGGTCGAGGCGATGACCGTCGAGAGGTCCTCGGTCATGCGCGTGACGAATCCGTCGTTGAACCCACCATTGTACGTCTCGTCATACCCGAGCGTGACCGGAAAGTCCGGCGCCTGCGTGTTGCCCGCGAGGTAGATCTCGCCGTCGCGCGTGGCGATGGCCCGGACGATGTCGTCGTCGTAGTTGCCGGTGGCGTTCGGGTTCTCGCCGCCGATCAGCGTCGAGGCCAGCAGCGGGTCGATGACCAGTTCGCGCGACGGGTCGTACGCGCCGACGTCGAAGCCGTAGGAACTGCCGTCCACGCGGTAGGCGACCTCCACCGCACGCGTCCCGTCATCCGCGGGCTGGTAGGCCCGCGGGGCGCTGAACCGGATCGCGCCGAGCGGCGTGTGGAGAACGAGCCGTCCGTCCGCGTCGACGGCGAGCCGCTCGACGCCCTCGACGCCGACGCGGATCCGGTTCGGGTCCGTGCCCGGGCGGACGACGAACAGCTTCTCGACGTTGCGTCCCGTCGCGCGCAGCTCCACGCGCACGCCGGGAACGATCTCGCCGAGGTCGAGCCGTTCCCAGGCGGGCACGCTGCGCCGCCAACGCGACGGGTCGCTGCCGCGGAACTCGCTGATGCGGATCGGCGACCGGACGACGCCGCGGGGAGACGGGGTCCGGTCTCCGGCAAGGCGCTCGGCGAAGCTCCACACGGCCGCCCGGCCGGCGGGGGCGCGGGCCGGCACGCTGTAGACGAGGCGGCCGGCCGCGGTGACGAACAGACTTCCGCTCAGCGTGCGGGCGCGGAAGCGGACCTCTTCGGAACTCCGCGTGCCGGAGACCTCGAGGAACGGGACCGGCGCCGCGAGCAGGCGTTCCCTGATCGTCGCAGCGTCGGGTGACGTCGAGGCGGGTAACGCGACCGTTGACGCGAAGAGCAGTACGGCCGCTCCCGCAAGTCGCGTGCTGGCAGAGGAAAGCATCGGACCTCCCGGGACATGGTGCGCCCGCGCCCGGCGAAGGACGGCCCGGAACACCCGGGATGCCGGTCGCAGCATCGTGAGCATACGCGGCGTCCCGTGCCGGAAAGCTCACGCAAAAGTCACGTTTCGATCGCCCGGCAGAGGGAAGGAGAGCCGGTCAGGGACCGCAGAGAGCGTCGATTCTCTTGGTCGCAAACCCGCAGTTCGTCGATCGACCGGGGCGTTCACCGTGCAGATGATCGAAGCCGTGGGAGCCTTCGATCGCCCCGGCATCGTTGGAGACCGCCACCACGCCGAGCAGGGTGCCGGACGGCGCAGGCCCGGACCAGCTCCCGGCGGTGCCGGCAGAGCAGACCTCGTCGACGACCTCGAAGGACGGCAGCAGCGTCAGGTCGAGCCACACCAGGTGGTATCCGGGCGCCGGGCAGGTGGTCGCGTCCCAGCTCACCGTCACCTCGTCCCCGGCTGTCGGCGTCACGCGCAGCGCGGTTCCGCCCCAGGCGGCGCCGTCGGGAACCGGAGGCGGGACGTACGTCCGTTCGCGGCTCTTCCAGGCCTCCCAGGTCGACAGCGACGGGCGTGGCGTGACCGTGCCGTCCCACAGGCCGGTGTCCTTCCACAGCAGCCAGGTCGGCTTCGCCAGGCCGAGCTGCACGAGCCACCAGTAGAGATTGTCGTAGTCGACGGGGAGGTACCAGATCACGAACCGCGCCTCGAGGGCGTCGGCGTCGGTGAACAGCCGCGTGACGTAGTCGTCCTGCCATGTCGGATTCCCGGTCACGAACAGGTTCCACTCCGGGATCCAGAGCGTCTCGGCCAGCCAGCCGGTCTCGGCCACCGCGAACGGCTTGTCCGGCGCCATGTCGCGCGCCTGGGAGAGCCAGTCCGGCGGCAGCGTCGACGGGTCACCCTTGTTCGGGTCGGCGCCGAAGATGTAGCGGTAGGTGCTGACCGTCATCATGTCCGAGTGCTGCATCACCTGGTCGATGTACGGCCGCAGCGTGAGCATCTCCGGCGTTCCCGGGTCGCGCAGCGTGATCGAGACGAAGATCAGCACGGTCGGGTACTCGCGCTTGAGCCGCGGGTAGACCTCGCGCACGAGCGTCATGAAGCTGTCCCACTTCCCGGGCGCGTTGAGCGCCAGCTCGATCGACTCGATCGCGAAGTTGAAGTAGCGCGGCTGGAAGCGGTCGAGCAGGTCGCGGCACCAGTCGAGGTAGGCGGCGATCACCTCGGGGTCGTCGAAGTCGCGGTCGGCCCAGACGCCGGGCCGCGGCATGTTGGCGTCCTGGCCCCAGTAGTCGGCCAGCCCGTCGCGCCCGGTGTTGATCGGACTCGTCGCCAGGTAGATCGTCATGCCGGACGGCGTCGAGGACAGCCGCTCGGCCAGATCGGACTCGACGTTGGGATGGTAGGGCGTCCCGGCGGCGATCTCGGGCCACGGGACGCCGTTGTCGATGTGGTGGGCGATCACGTCCTGGCGCGGGTTGATCAGCGCGTAGACGTTCTGCTGCGCCTCGTCGGTGATGTCGTAGTTGAACGGCGTGAACCCCTGCCGGAACCACCGCGACCCCGCGGCGCCCGCCGGTGCGCCCAAGGCGCAGACGACCAGCAGGATTCCCGTGACGCGAGGCAGGCGCTTCATGGTGACAAGGTAGACGGGGGCGAGGCGACGGTTCAAGCGCCGCGCACGGAGAGCGTCCGCCATACCCCGCATCCGTCCGTCGCTGCCCTGGAGCGCGAGGCGGGGGATAATGGCCGCCTGCAAGGGAGGATCCCCACCGATGTCGATCAGCGTCGATCGCTTCCAGGAGATGATCCGCCAGGGGATCCCGCGCGAGCTGCCGGATCCGCCCCCCGACCTGCCGGGGGCCGACCACGCGCCGCCGCGCGAGCCGGGGCTGTCGGCAGCCGAGCGCCGGCTGGCGCTGGCCAACGCGCTGCGCTACTTCCCGCGCGCGTGGCACGCCGCGCTCGCGCCGGAATTCGCCCGCGAACTCGCGGAACGCGGCCACATCTACATGTACCGCTTCCGGCCGCACTACGCGATGCACGCGCGGCCGATCGACGAGTACCCGGCACGGTGCCGGCAGGCGGCGGCGATCATGCTGATGATCCAGAACAACCTCGACCCGCAGGTGGCGCAGTTTCCGTGCGAGCTGATCACCTACGGAGGCAACGGCGCGGTGTTCGGCAACTGGGCCCAGTACCTGATCGCGATGCGGTACCTGGCCGAGATGACCGACGAGCAGACCCTCGTGATGTACTCCGGCCACGCTCTCGGGCTGTTCCCTTCGCACGACGAGGCGCCGCGGGTCGTCGTCACCAACGGCATGATGGTGCCGAACTACTCGAAGCTCGAGGACTACGAGCGGTTCCACGCCCTCGGCGCGACGATGTACGGCCAGATGACCGCCGGCTCGTACATGTACATCGGACCGCAGGGGATCGTGCACGGCACGACGATCACCGTGCTCGGCGCCGGCCGGCGCTACCTCGGAACCGGCGACGAGGGGCTGCGCGGGCGCGTGCTGGTCACCTCCGGCCTCGGCGGGATGTCCGGCGCCCAGCCCAAGGCGGCGAAGATCGCCGGGGCGGTCTCGGTCACGGCGGAGGTCAATCCGCAGGCGCTGCACAAGCGGCACGAACAGGGCTGGCTCGACGAGTGGTCGGACGACCTCGACGTCGTCCTGCGGCGGATGGACGAGGCGCGCCGCGCCGGCGAGGCGCTGTCGATCGGATACCTCGGCAACGTCGTCGACCTCTGGGAGCGCCTGGCCGACGCCGGCGTGGCGGTCGATCTCGGCTCGGACCAGACGTCGCTCCACAACCCGTACCAGGGGGGCTACTACCCCGCCGGGCTGACGCTCGACGAGGCGCGCCGGATGATGAAGGACGATCCGGCGGGCTTCCGCGAGCGAGTCCACGAGTCGCTGCGCCGGCAGGTCGCCGCGATCAACCGCATGGCCGAGCGCGGCATGGCGTTCTGGGACTACGGCAACGCCTTCCTGGTGCAGGCGCGTCGTGCCGGGGCGGACGTCGTCCGTGAGGACGGCGAGTTCCGCTACCCGTCGTACGTCGAGGACATCATGGGACCGGAGTGCTTCGATCTCGGCTTCGGGCCATTCCGCTGGGTCTGCACCTCCTGCGACCCCGAGGATCTCGCGACGACCGACCGCATCGCGGCCGACGTGATCCGCGAGCAGGCGACGACGGCGAGTTCCGAGAACCGCCAGCAGATGCTCGACAACCTGCGCTGGATCGAAAGCGCCGGGGAGAACCGCCTCGTCGTCGGCTCGCAGGCGCGGATTCTCTACGCCGATCATCGCGGTCGGCGGCTGATCGCCGCGGCGTTCAACCGCGCCATCGCCCGGGGCGAGGTGCGGGCGCCGATCGTGCTCGGCCGGGATCACCACGATGTCGGCGGGACCGACTCGCCGTGGCGCGAGACGGCCAACATCCGTGACGGCTCGCGGTTTTCGGCCGACATGGCGGTGCAGAACTTCGTCGGCGACGCGTTCCGCGGGGCGACGTGGGTCAGTCTGCACAACGGCGGCGGCGTCGGCTGGGGCGAGGTGATCAACGGCGGCTTCGGCCTGGTGCTCGACGGCTCGCCCGAGGCGGCCGCGCGGGCCGAGCGGATGCTCGCGTGGGACGTCGCCAACGGTCTCGCGCGGCGCGCGTGGGCCCGCAATCCGGGGGCGCGCTTTGCGATCACCCGGGCGATGGAAGACGACCCGCGCCTCCGCGTCACGCTGCCCGAACCGGCGGACGACGCGCTGATCGACGAGGCCCTCGGCGGCGCGGGGCTCGCGGAATGATGGCGGGCTGGGAATGGTTCGTCTCGCTGCATCCGGTGGGCCAGGCGCTGATCGCGACGATCGGCACCTGGCTGGTGACCGCGCTCGGGGCGACGCTGGTGCTGTTCACGAAGAAGGTCTCGGACCGCTACCTCGACGCATCGGTCGGCTTCGCCGCCGGCGTGATGATCGCGGCGAGCTTCTGGAGCCTGCTCGCCCCGGCGATCGAGATGGCCGAGGCCGACTACGGCGAGTGGAAGTTCTTTCCGGCATTGGCCGGCTTCCTGGCCGGAGCGCTGGTGCTGCGGATGACCGACCGGATCCTGCCGCACATGCATCCCGACTTCCGCACCGTCGAGGGGGTCAAGACCTCCTGGCACCGCTCGACGCTGCTCGTGCTGGCGATCACGATGCACAACATTCCCGAAGGACTGGCCGTCGGTGTCGCCTTCGGGGCCGCTTCGCTCGGGGCGGGAGACATCGGCGGAGCGGTGGCGCTGGCGGTCGGCATCGGGCTGCAGAACTTCCCCGAAGGAACGGCCGTCTCGCTGCCGTTGCGGCGCGAAGGGCTCGGGCGGGGCAAGGCGCTGTGGTACGGCCAGCTCTCGGCGGTGGTCGAGCCGATCGCCGGGGTGCTCGGCGCCGCGCTCGTGCTGTCGATGCAGGCGGTGCTGCCCTACGCGCTGGCGTTCGCGGCGGGGGCGATGATCTTCGTCGTCGCCGAGGAGCTGATTCCCGAATCGCAGCGGCGCGGCCACCCGCACGTGGCGACGACCGGCGTGATCATCGGCTTCGCGGTGATGATGACCCTGGACGTGGCGCTGGGCTGAGGTCCGGTCGCCGCGCGAACAGCCGTCCTACGGTGCCGGCTCGTCGCCGCTGGTACCCGCCGCGTTGACGGCGACGAGCCTGTAGAACTCGATCGACGTGTCGAGCGGACGCGTGGCGCGGAGTTCCGTCGTCGTGTCCTCGACCGCGAACCCGCCGCCCGGCGTGGACGAGACATGGATCTCGTAGTACGCCGCACCGTCGTGCGTCGCATCGATCGGGGAGGCGTTCCAGTTCAGGTCGACCTGCCCGGACTTCGTCAGTCGCAGCGAGTCACCGATGCCGTGGGGCGGGTCGTCGGCAGCGAGCGGCTCGCAGACGATCCTGTCGCCTTCGATCACCAGGTTGTCGATCGCCATCTCGACGATGTGATCCACCTCGGTATCCCACGCCTGGAAACGGGCGCGGGCGTCGGGACCGCGGGGGACGTTGGTCATGTCGCTCTCGACCGGAATCCAGCCACCGGTGGGGTCGATCCTGAACCTGCTCGACGTGGCGTCCAGAAGACCGTCTTCCTGGATCAGCCCCCACTCGCCCAGGTCCTGCGTGGCCTCGGATCCGGAGCCGTTGTCGTCGTAGTACCACAGGTCGAAACGCATCCGCGTGCGCTTGTACGGCGTCGTGTCGAACCGTGGAGACAGCAGGGTCGCCTGCTGGGCCGTGTCGACGTCGTTGTCCAGTACGCTGCCGTCTACGGGGCCGTTGTCGGTCGTCCAGCACAGCGTCCCGGGACCGTCGGCGCAGTCCTTTGGATTGGCCGGCTCGGAGCCGTCGAACGTTCCGACCGGATCGCCCCACTCCCACCCGCCGGCGCCATCTCCGGCGCCGCGTGTCTCCCAGCCGGGCTTGCTCGTCTCGAAATCGTCGGACAGCAGGACCTCGGTCACCGCG
>JAJRXN010000461.1 GCA_024276295.1 Acidobacteriota bacterium | reverse complement strand
CGCTCGGCCGCCGCCCCCTCGAGCGCCCGCAGGCGCGTGCGGTCCTCCGGCCCGATCCGGGCCGGACAGTACACGTCGAAGACGAAACGCCCGCCGGGCGCCAGGTGTTCGCGGATCCGCACCAGTGCGGCGCGCAGCTCGGCCTCGGTGAGCAGACACAGGAGAACGTTGTAGGGCGCCAGCACGCGGTCGAAGCGCTGGCCGAGATCGAACTCGCGCACGTCGCCATGGACCGCCCGCACCCGCCCGCGCACCTCCTGCGGTGCGGCCGCGAGACGGCGCCGGAGCCGCGCGAGCAGACCGCGGTGCAGTTCGAGCCCGGTCACCGCGTGCCCGGCCCGCGCCAGCTCGAGCAGGATCCGGCCGGTTCCGCAGCCGATCTCGAGCACGCGTCCCGCCCCGGAGCAGACGCCGCGATAGAACGCCACGTCACCGGGATTGCCCGTATGGAGGATGGCGTGCAGCCATGCCTGTCTGGCGTCTTCCGTGGCCATGCCGTGCGCCCACCTCGGCGTTCATGATGACAGGTGTGCCGCTCGTCGACAGGTCAGCGGGGCGGCTTTCCTGCCGCTGCCTTGACGCCGGGACCGGCCTGCCGCGCTCGACCGGGCCACGGCGACAGCAGCTCGATCGAGGCATCACCGTCGATCACTCGGGCCAGCAGTTCCGTCTCGACGTCCCGTGGGACGAGATCGAGCGCCCGGCGAACCGCGCGGCGCGCACGGCGTGTCTCGCCCCGCTCAAGGTAGAGACGCGCCAAGTCCCGCCACGCCCTGGCGAAACCCGGGCTGGTACGCACGACCTTGCGGATCCGCGTCAGGGCACCGTCGAGATCGCCGCGCTGCCGTGCCCGCAGCCCTTCGCGGTACAGGCGCAGAGGATCGCGTCGCCGAAGCCTGTCGGCGGTCGCACGCTCTGTCATCGCCTCCCGGAACTCTCCCCGCTGACGCAGCAGGACGGCCAGGTTCGCATGCGGCGAGGCGTAGTTCGGATCGAGCCGGATCGCCCGGCGCAGCGCCCTTCCGGCCTCTTCCAGCCGCCCGAGCCGTCGCAGGGCCACCCCGAGATTGTTGTGCGTCCAGGCCAGGCCGGGCGCGAGCGCGGCGGCGATCTCGAACCGGCTGCTCGCCAGCCCGAGTCGGCCGAGTCGCAGGGCCTGGTAGCCCAGCGTGTTGTAGTAGTGCGCGACCGCCTCGAGATCGGTCAGCACGCGAATCCTGACGAAGTCCTCGCGGACGCCGTTGAAGTCGATCAGCGTCGCCGACGAGAGCGGCCCGAAGGCGGCCAGCACGTGGCGGTGGTAGACGTTGAGATCCGGTTCGGCGCTGAAATCCTCGATGCCGAGCGCCTCGACGAAGTAGGTCTCCAGCCCCGCCGCACGGCTCAGCCCGACGAACAGGCTGGTCGCCGAGATGCAGTCGCCGCGCCCGGCGCGAAAGACCTCGGCCGCCGGTCCGGTCAGTCCGAGGTCGGGCTCGACCTCGTAGACCGTCTCGACCAGCGACCTGAGCCGCGCGCGCGGCGGACCGGGCGCGAGCGCCACGGCCTGCCGCGCCACGTCCGCGAGTTCCGGCGGGATCTCGAACGGAATCTCGAGGGACTCGGCCGGAAGGTCGGGCCGCCGCGCCTTCAGCTCGGCGCGGACCTCCTCCGGCTCGTAGACGATCCGCGTGGCCGATGCGCACCCGGCG
>JAJRXN010000460.1 GCA_024276295.1 Acidobacteriota bacterium | reverse complement strand
GGAATCGAGATCCTTCAGCCAAGGCCCGATGTCCCTGCCCTCGACCGCCTGGTGGTCGCGTTCAGGATCGTCGGCGTGCCGGCGCGGGAGCTTGCGGAGGCGGTCATCGAGGTCGACGGCCGCCCCTTCGCCACGCTCCATGAGCCGCCGTTCGTCACCAGCGGCCCGGTGGAGATCCGCACCGAATCGCACCGGATCGCCATCACGGCGCGCCTGCGCGACGGCCGCCTGCTGACCGCCACGGCCCGGACCGCGCCGCTGGCGATCGACGAGGCGATCGACGTCCGGCTGGTCGACCTCGCGGTCAGCGTGGTCGACGGAAACGGCGCCCCCGTCCTCGGCCTCGACCGGCAGGCGTTCACGGTGCGCGACGAGGGCCGGATGGTCGATCTGGAGCGGTTCTCGTCGGAAACGCGCGGTCTCGACGTGATGCTCGTCCTCGACGCGTCGGAGAGCATGAAGGGGGAACGCATCGCGCGGGCGCGGGCCGCCGCCGCGAGGTTCGTCAGAGCGCTCGAGGATCGCGACCGCGTCGGGCTCGTGACGTTCCACGAGCAGGTCGACACGCTCGAACCGCCGACCGCCGATCGCGGCCGCGTCCTCGGACTGATCGAGGGCGTGCGCGCCCGCGGCGGGACCGCACTGTACGACGCGCTGGTGCAGTCCTCGCGGACGTTCGGCCGGACGACGGGCGGACGGCGGCGGATCGCCCTCGTGCTCTCCGACGGGCGGGATGCCGCGCGGACCCGCTGGCGGCAGGCGTCGGAACATTCCCTCGACGATGCGATCCGGGCCGCCCACAGGGCGGACGTCATCGTCTACACGATCGGACTCGGGGCCAGCCTCGAGCACGAGCAGTCGATCGTCGACAGCCAGTCGACCGCCGACGTGCTGCGCCGGGTGGCCCATTCGACCGGAGGGCGCTTCAGGCATCTCGAGCACGTCGTCGATCTCGACCGGACGTTTGCGCTGATCCTCGCCGACGCCCGCCACCTCTATTCGCTGGCGTTCCGGCCGCGGCCGGCGCGACGGGGCGGCACCTGGCGGCGGATCGAGGTGTCGGTCGATCGTCCCGGTGTCCGCGTCCGGGCCCGCGAGGGCTACTTCGCCCCTCCGGCCGACGGCGACGCCCCGAATCCACGGTAGCTCGGGGCCGGGCGGGGGCACTAGCTTTCCTCCGGCGCCCCGGCGGCGCGGGGAACGACGGATGCGAAGCACTCCTGATGTTCACCTCAACCTCAACGTCCGCGGCATGCGGCGCTCGGCGACCGTCTCGAACAACGAGCACCTCGCCACGCTCGAACGGGAAGGACATCGGGTCTTCCGGCTCGGCCTCGGCCAGTCGCCGTTCCCCGTTCCCGGGCCGGTGGTCGAGGCGCTGCGGGCGGCGGCGGCGTGCAAGGACTACATGCCGGTCTGCGGACACGAGCCGCTGCGCGAGGCGATCGCCAGCCACCTCTGGCGCCAGCAGGGCGTCGAGCGGAGCGCGGCGGACGTGCTCGTCGGTCCGGGCACCAAGGAGCTGATGTTCCTGCTGCAGCTCGTGTACTACGGCGACCTGGTGATCCCGACGCCCGCGTGGGTCTCGTATGCCCCCCAGGCGCGGATCATCGGCCGCCGCGTCGTGACGCTGCCGACGCGGGCCGAGAACGACTGGCGCGTGACGGCCGAGGAACTCGATGGACTGTGTGCCGAGGATCCGGGGCGCCCGCGGATCGTGATCCTGAACTATCCATCCAACCCGACCGGCGGGACGTACCGCTCCGACGAGCTGCGCGAGATCGCCCGGGTCGCCCGGCGGCATCGCTTCGTCCTGCTCTCGGACGAGATCTACGGCGACCTGCATCACCGGGGCCAGCACGTCTCCGTCGCGCGCTACTACCCCGAGGGCACGATCGTCAGCAACGGCATCAGCAAGTGGTGCGGCGCCGGCGGCTGGCGGCTCGGCGCGTTCATCTTCCCGCCGGGCATGCGCTGGCTGCTCGAAGCGATGGCGGCCGCCGCGAGCGAGACCTACACGTCGGTAGCGGCCCCGATCCAGCGGGCGGCGATCACCGCCTTTGCGGGTGGGCTGTGGCTCGAGGACTACCTGACCCGCTCGCGACGCATCCTGGCGGCGCTGGGGCGCGAACTGCGGCGCCGGCTGCGCGAGGCCGGCGTGGAGTGCAGCCGGCCGAGCGGAGCGTTCTACCTGTTCCCCGACTTCGGCCCTCTCCGGGACGGACTCGCCGGCGCCGGGATCGCCTCCAGCGGAGATCTCTGCCGGCGGCTGCTCGAGGACACGGGGGTCGGAATCCTGCCGGGAACGGACTTCGGCCGCCCCCCCGAAGAGCTGACCGCGCGCATCGCCTACGTCGACTTCGACGGAGCGAAGGCCCTCGAGGCGATGGCCGGCATTCCGCGCAGCGCGCAGATCGGCCGGGCATTCCTCGAGGAGCACTGCTCACCGCTGCTCGAGTCGGTCGACCGGATCGCCGAGTGGACGTTCTGCCTCACGCACGCGAAGGCCCGCCTGCACGTGCTGTGACCCGGCGCAGGGCGAACAGCAGGGCGATCCAGCAGACGAGAACCAGCGCGCTCGAGACCAGCGGCGCTCCGAGGCCGATCAGGGCGAAGTCGTAGAGACCGTGCACGAGGCTGGCGACGACCAGGCCGGCCCCGACGGCCGTGCCGGCGACGACGGGCCGGGGTGCGGCGGCTCGCGCCCAGCCGAGCGCCAGCCCCCAGGGGGCGGCGAAGAGCGCGTGGACCAGCGGCGAGGCGAGTGCGCGCGCGAGCTGCTCGAGCGGCCCGAGGAACCCGGCGTAGATGAAGTTCTCGGCGGTCGCGAACCCGATCGCCAGCATCGCCGCGTAGATCACGCCATCGATCCGCTCGTCGAACGCCTTCCACTGCCAGACGACCAGCGCTCCGAGCAGCTTCGCGCTCTCCTCGACCGGACCGACGGTCAGCAGGCAGTACGCCAGCGTCTCCAGCGTCGACCCTCCCGGCGTCGACGGCAGGCCGACGAGAGG
>JAJRXN010000459.1 GCA_024276295.1 Acidobacteriota bacterium | reverse complement strand
GCGCTTCGCGCGGCCGCGGGCCGGAGCGGCGGTGCCGGCGGTCTCGGTCTCGGGCGGATCCTGCGTCTCGAGCCGCTCGCGGGCCCGTTCCGTCGCTTCCACGAGATGGTCCCGGGAAGGCTCGACCTCATGGAGCGGTCGCCGGCGGCGGCGAAGCGGGATCCGTGCGGCGAGTCCGCGCGCGCTGCGAAGCGCGGGGCCGGTCAGTCGCCCGGCCGCCGCGAGGGCGCGGCGGAGCGTACCTCCGACCGCCGGAAGCCGCTCGAGGAGGCGCTCGACGGCGCCCCCAGCGACCTCGGCGAGCGAGGATCGCGCGGCCAGGGCCAGACCGGCGAGCAGCGTCGTCGCGGCGACGATCAGCGCGCCGATGCGGCTGACCACCGTGACCAGGCCGAGGGCCGCCAGCCGGCCGACGATGCCGCCGGCATCGAGCGGGGCGCCGCGGAAGACGATCCGCCCCGCCAGCACGGCGAGCAGCACGGTGGTCGCCAGCGCGACGAGCGCGAGCCCGAGCACGGCCGACCGCCGCCACGGCTCGCGGCCGGGGCGGAAGGCCCTGAGCGCAGCCGCCAGCAGCAGCAACGGCGTCATCCACGCGGACAGGCCGAACGACTCGAACAGCAGCGCGGCCAGCCAGGCGCCCGTGACGCCGATCCAGTTGCGGACCGGTCCTTCGGAGACGACGAAGAGGGACGGATCGGTCGGCGCGTAGGAAACCAGCGCCAGCGTCAGCAGGAGGGTGGCTCCGATGCCGACGATTCCCGCGGCTTCCCGTACCCGAGGCCGGTCGGACCAGGAGCGAGCGCTCAAGGGGAATGATCTCCGCACCGAAGCCACCGGGCGGGCATCGGCCGCGTCGATTCTACTCGCACGGCGCGCCGATTCGCAGCAGCCGTGTCGGTCATTCCGCCCGGCCGAGGGCCAGCAGGATCACGACGGCGAGCACGATCCGGTAGACGCCGAACGGCGCCAGGCCGCGTCGGCCGAGCCAGGCGACGAATCCCCGGATCGCGAGCGCGGCGCTGACCATGGCCACGAGCAGCCCGGTGACCAGGGGGACCGGTCCGACGCTGGCGGAGAGCGCCGGCCAGGCGGTCAGGGCCTTGTAGACCGTCGCTCCACCGAGCGTCGGCAGGCCGAGCAGGAACGAGAACTCCGCCGCCGCCGCCGGGTGCAGTCCGACGGCCAGGCCGGCGAGGATCGTCGCGAGGGAGCGGGACGTCCCGGGGATCATCGCCAGACACTGCGCGAGACCGATCAGCAGCGCCCGACCCACGGTCAGGCCGGCCAGATCGAACCCGCCGGTCGCGCGCCGGCGCCGCATCGGCTCGAACGCGAAGATCACGAGTCCGCCGACGGCCAGGGCGAGCGCCACGGGACGCGGGTGGAACAGCACCCGCTCGATCGCGTCGTCCGCGAAGGGCCCCAGGACGGCGGCCGGCAGGAACGCGATCCCCAGGTTGACCAGAAGGCGAAGACCGGCGCGTTCGCTCCAGACCACCGGCCGCCCGGTGGTGCCGGCTCGCCCGGCCAGGGCGGCCGCCCAGGCGAGGCCGTCGCGGACCATCTCCGCGATGCGGACGCGGTACAGGCCGAGCACGGCGAGGATCGCGCCGGACTGCACGACGATGTTGAACGCGTTGAGGCCGGGGTCTCCGGTCCGTCCGAGCATCGCCGAGACGAGGATCAGGTGCCCGGTGGACGAGATCGGCAGGTACTCGGTCAGCCCCTCGACGAGTCCGAGCAGGGCCGCCTCCCACGGACTGATCGGCGCCGGCGTCATGGCCGCGTCTCAGTGGACGTCGCGTCCGGACCGGTCTCAAGGACGACCACCGCCGGCCGCGTGCGATGACTGGCCCGCAGGCGGCTGGCGACCCGGCGCTCGATCCGCTCGGCGAGCGGTGCGCCGTCGGTGGTCCGGCGCATGATCTCCTCGTCCACGACACGGGCGATCCGGCGCGTCGTCGCGTCCTCGTCGTCGCCGGCCAGCGCCACGCCGCGGACGTCGAGCAGACGCGGGCGCCCGCCGGGCGGGCCCCGTTCGATCAGCACGACGACGAAGCCGGCCTCGGACAGCCGCCGCCTCTGCTTGACGACGTCGAACGGCAGCAGCCGGCCCGCCTCGTCGAGAGCCATCGGCGGAACCTCGATCGGATCGAGCGGACGCAGGCGGTCCCGACCGACCGCGACGCGTCCGCCGAGTTCGACGATCTCGATCTGCTCGGGAGGCGCTTCCCGTTCGGCCGCAAGAGCGGCGCAGGCTTCAAGGTGCCGGCGGTCCCCGTGGACCGGCATCAGGGCGCGCGGCCGGACGGCGTCGAGCAGTCGGGCGATCTCGTCCCGAGACCCGTGGCCGGAGGAATGGAGTTCCGGGCTGGAGATCGAATCGAACACCTCCGCGCCGAGCCGCAGCAGGCGGTCGATCAGCCGCGCGTACTCCGTCTCGTTGCCCGGGATCACGCTCGCCGAAAAGACGACGCGGTCCCGCGGCCCGATCGCCGTCCGGCGCTCCGAGCCGAACGACAGCCGGACCATCGAGGAGTCGGTCTCCCCCTGGCAGCCACCGGCGAGCCAGAGGCACCGCGCGGACGGCAGGTTGCCGAGCGCCTCGGGCTCGACCAGCACGCCGGCCGGCGCGGCGACGAGACCGAGATCACGGGCCTGGTTCCACAGGCGGGCCATCCGGCGGCTGAGAAAGGCGACCTGGCGACCGCGCCGTCCAGCGATCCCGATCACGCTCGCCAGCCGGTGGAGCTGGCTGGCGAACGTGCTGACGAACACCTGCCCGGGGGCCTCCGCGATCACGCGATCGAGCGCCTG
>JAJRXN010000458.1 GCA_024276295.1 Acidobacteriota bacterium | reverse complement strand
TGCTACGCCTGCACCAACTGCGGGGCGACCTCGGGCTGCTCATAGGCTGCCGGTCGTCCGGACGGAAGGCACCCTTGGGCCCCGGCCGTCTGGCCGGGGCCTGCCTCGTGCCTCGTCCGGCAGGTGCCGGTGCAGCCGGCCATGGAGAGTCCGGACGACCTGTCCGGGGATCACGAAATCGTCATTTCAGGCGCACTTCTGGATGCCGCCGGCCCCCACGTTCGTCATACGGAATCGCAAGTGCTTTCATGTCAGTCAGTTGAGCGCCATGACGTCGCCCGGAAAACTGGCCCGCCGCTTGCTTGAGTCGGGGTGCGCGCGGACGGAAGACCGTGAGATTCGAGAATGGGCTCGAAGACTTGCGGATCGGGCTCTTCCGTCCGCACCGTCTTCCCCCGAGGCTCGGGACCGATGGTCCCGAACATGGTGCGGGCGGGCCGTCTGGCCCGCCCGCGTCATCATTGTCGGGCACTTCAGGGCGCCATGGCGCACTCCTGCCGGAATGCCGGTCAGCGGCGCGCCAGCGCCTTGTTCGCGGTCCGCACCACCTGGCCGAGCGTGACCGTCATGCAGCGCCCGCGCTGGACCGCCTTGAGCGAATGCTGGGTCCTGGCGGGGATCACCGCGCACAACTCGCCGTCCGGGCCGCCGAGGCGCACGACCGTGTCGCCGATCTTCGCTTCGTACTCGCCGTCGATCGCGATGTAGATCTGCGGCACGCCGTGCGTGTGCCCCGAGAACTCGGCTCCGTCGTTCTTGGCCGTCAGGATCGCCACCTGGTACACCCCGTTCGACGCCGTGCTCAGGTGCTGGAGGCTGAAATCCGGCGATTCGAAGTGGTCCTTGCGCGTCTCGATGAACGGCTGGGCGAACTCCTCGGTGGGTTCGAGATCGTCGAAGATCGAGTGGAAGTAGTGCCGCGTGTCGTCCGAAGCGCGTGCCCGGTAGGCCGAGAAGAGCAGCTCACGGCGGTCGAGGCCGAGCGCGTCGGCGAGCCGCAGCACGACGCCGTCTCCGGGAATCTTGCCGTCGTTCTCGATCTGGACGATGTACGGCTGCGTCACGCCCACCTTTTCGGCGAGCTGCTTCTTGTTCAGGCCAAGCCGCTCGCGGTGCAGCTTGATGATCTCTGCAAATGTCATCGCACTCACTCCTCGGTCGCTCGCTCCCCGGCACCACCCGGCGCCGGGAGCCGCCGCCCCCCGGGGCAGGAGCTAATACCGGCTAAAGCACCAACAAGTTAGCTCGAACGCGGTGCGTTCGTCAAGCATCCCTGCACGGAAAGGTAAGCTTCCGCCGGTATCCAGCTTCGATTCAGCAGGTTGACCCGTGAGTCTCCCGCCTGCGCCGCGGGGCGCCCGCCCCGCGGCGCAGGTCGCCCCTGACCGGGGTCAGCGCCCCCCCTGGGAACGGGCCAGGGGCTCCGGGCGGCGCGGCCCCCGCGCGGTATACTTCGCCGCCCGCCCGGTCGATCCGCCCGGGCCCGAGGACCTCGAGAGACATGAACAACCTCGCCGTGGTCGGCGCCCAGTGGGGGGACGAGGGCAAGGGCAAGGTCGTCGACCTGATCGCCCCGCGCTTTTCCGTCGTCGTCCGTTTTCAGGGGGGGCCCAACGCGGGCCACACCGTCGTCTTCGGGGGGCGGACCCACGCGCTGCACCACATCCCTTCGGGGATCTTCCACGACGGCGTCCGCTGCCTGGTCGGCGCGGGGGCGCTGGTCGACCCAGGGCGGCTGATCGAGGAACTCGACGGCCTTCTCGAGGCCGGTGTCGCCCCCCGGGGTCGGCTGCTGATCTCCGGCAAGGTGCACGTGATCCTCCCGCTGCATCGCGCCCTCGACGGCGCGATGGAGGTGCGGCTCGGCACGTCGGCGATCGGGACGACGCGGCGCGGGATCGGTCCCGCCTACGCGGCGAAGGTCCAGCGCTGGGGCATCCGCCTCGGCGATCTCGCGGACCCCGAGCGGGTGGCGCGCGAGCTGGCCCGGGCGCTCGACTCCGGCATCGCCGACTGGTGCCGCGCCCTCGGTGCCGAGGTCCCGGAGCCCGCGGACGCGGCCCGGGACGCCGAAGCCTGGTGGCAGCGCCTGGCACCCGTGACGGGAAACGTCACGCGCGAGCTGCACGAGGCGCTGGCGGCGGGCCGGCCGATCCTCTTCGAGGGGGCCCAGGGCGCCCTGCTCGATGTCGACCACGGCACGTATCCGTTCGTCACGTCGTCGAGCACCGTGGCGGGCGGGATACCCGCCAGCCTGGGGATCGCGCCGCGGGCCGTCGAGGCGGTGCTCGGGGTCGTCAAGGCGTACGCGACGCGTGTCGGTGCGGGGCCGTTTCCGACCGAGGACACGGGGCGGCTCGGCGACGCGCTGCGAAAGGCCGGCAGGGAGTACGGCACGACCACCGGGCGGCCTCGACGCTGCGGGTGGTTCGATGCTCCCGCTGCCCGCCACGCGGTGCAGATCAACGGTCTCGACGCTCTGGCGGTGACCAAGTTCGACGTGCTGTCCGGGATCGACCCGCTGCGGATCGCGATCGGCTACAGGATCGACGGCGGCGAGATCGACGATCTGTCGGACGTGGGGGACGCCTGGGACCGCGTGGAGCCGGTCTGGGAGGAGCATCCCGGCTGGAGCGAGCCGCTGGCCGATGCGCGGCGGCTCGAAGATCTGCCGGCCCGCGCACGGGCCTATCTCGATCGCATCTCCGAGCTGGCCGGCGCTCCGGTGGCGCTCGTCTCCGTCGGACCGGATCGCGAGCAGACGATCATCGCGCCGGACGGCCTGCTGGGTGCGTTCGGACGGGGAGACTGAACGATGACGGTCTGCGAGCAGACGATCGCCTGCGCGCTGTTCGAGCGGCGTGAACAGGCGGAGGCCGCGAGCCGGCGCCTGGCCGAGCACGGCATCGACGCGTCCCTTGCCGAGCCCGAACGTCGCCTGCACGGGATCGCACCGGGTTCGGTCGAGTTGCGCGTTCCGATGAGCCAGGCGGCCCGGGCGCGGACGATCCTCTCGCGGGAGACCTCGTAGACCGCCGCTGCTGCTGCTCGCGGCGCGAGGTTTGCGGCGCGCGAAATCGGCCCGTTATAGTCCGTGCGGGCCGTTAGCTCAGCCGGTAGAGCAGTGGACTTTTAATCCATCGGTCGGGGGTTCGAATCCCCCACGGCTCACACTTCTTTTCGCCTCCGGGTCGGCGTAGATTCACGGCACCGCCCGGCCCCGGTCGTCGCGGGCGTCGCGCGGATCCGGGGGAAGTCATGTCGATTCTGCGCCCTGTCGTTCTCGTCACGTGGCCGGTCGCTGCGCTGCTCGCCGCCAGCACAGCCGGGGCGCGCGCCGCGTCGGACGAACCGCCCGTCCCGCCGTCCGCCGAAGAGCACGCCCGCGCGGCCACCGCGGCGACGCCTCGCGCCCTCGCGCCGGAGGGCGAGCCGCTGCTGAGGGAGGTCGTGCGGTACCAGGCGCCGCGTGGATTCTACATGCCGCCGGCATCGGGGATCGCCGCGACCAGCCAGGCGACGTTCGTCGCGGCCGACGGCCTTCGGGCTTTCGATCGCCGGACCGGCGAACTCGTCTCGCGCACGAAGCCCGTGCGGCCGCCCGTCCAGCGCGACACCTACACCGTGCTGCTGCGGAGTCTGACCGACGATCGCGGAGACCTTCTTGCGTGGATGCTCGAAGAGAGCAGCGGACCGGGCCGCTCTCATGTCGTGCAGCTCTGGGACGTCGCTGATCCCGCCACACCGGTGTTCCTCTGGCAGCATGTCAGCCGGAACCTGGTGCTCGAGCCGCTGCCCACCGGGAGTACGATCGTGATCGGCCAACTCGACGGAGAGGTCGACTTCCTCGACGCGCGCACGGGTCGCACGATGTCCAGGTTGCGGCGGCTCGGTGTGGAGGCCATGGCGGCCTCGACGCGGACCGGCTCGTCCACGTTGGCGATCATCACCCGGAACAGCGGTGGCCCGGTGCTCGAGGTGCTCGACGTTGCCGATCCGTCGCGACCGACCCTGCGCGGAAAGACGGCGCTCGATCGCAGTCGCGGAAGACTCGCGGTCGCTCCTGCCGGGAGGATCGTCGTGTTTGCGTACGGGGACGGGAGTCTCCGCAGCAGCGTCTACCGCGTGTACGACGCGGCGACCGGCACGGAGGTCTCCCGGCTCGAGCTGCCCTATCCGGAGGGCAATTACGGAGCGCTGTTCCTGCTCGCCGAGGGACGTCGCGGGACCGTGCTCGTCGCCGCCGTTGCCGACCGGCTCGAGCTGTGGGATCTCGCGCAGCCGGACCGGCCGCGCCGGATCGCGGAGCTGGACATCGCGCCGTTCCATCGCTGGCGGGACTCAGGGCGGCCCTGGGCGGCATCGCCGGGCGCTCCGGTGTTCTACGCGCTCGAGGAGTCGGGGCGCGAGCTTCTCGTCGTCGACGCCGACTCGGGTGACATCATCGACCGGTGGCAGCACCCGGAGCATGTGCTGCGGCACGTTCACGCCGTGGCGGGCGACGGGCGGGACGAGCTGACGGTGACCGCGATGTACGTCCGGTCCGCGAGTTCGGGCGACGGTGCCTTTCACCACCTGCGGATCGACCCCGGCACGTCGATCGAGGAGCTGTCGGCCCACGACGAACCGCAGCCCCGGTCGATTCGGCAGGTCGCCACGGTCGGCGGGCGATACGTCGTCGCCTACGACGATTTCCTGAACCTGCTGCTGGCGGTCGACGGAGCCGACGGTCGCCGCATCGGCGCGCTGCATCCCGGGGCGCCGGCCGAGACGTCTGAACCGAGCTTCGATCTGCCGATCCAGACACGGGGCAACCGCGTGCTGATCGCGCGCGCGGGGAGCGACCTGGTCGATGGAGAGTCGGGGAGCTGCCTGTTCGTGATCGAGGTCGACGAGCAGGCTGTCTTCGAGCGCGAGCGACGCTGCTTCGAGCGGCAGCCGTTCGGGACTCCTCGGTGGGTCGGCTTCGGGCCCGATGACACGCTGCTGGCGATCACCCCGGAGGGTGTCGTCGTGCTCGGACCGGCCGATGAGCGCGTCCTGCTGCCGATCGACGAGCCCCACCCGGGCGGCAGGCGCGGGTTCTACGAGGGCGACGTCTCGCCCGACGGGCGGCGGCTGCTGCTCTCCCCGAGCTACGCCTCGGCGCCGTATGGCGAGGACCGCCTGCGCTTCGGAATCGTCGACCTGTCCGATCCGCTCAGCCCGCAGGTCATGGCGTACAGCGAGGGGAGGCTGCAGTCGTCGGCCCGCTTCGTCGACGGAGGTCGGTACGTGATGGTCAGCGAGGTTCCGGAGAGCGGGCCGGTGTGGGCGTCCTTCGTTCCCCGGTTGTACGACGGGTTCACGGCGCAGCCGGTGAGCGCTCCCGCCCAGCCGGTATGGAAGTGGTTCTACCACGGGCCGGGGGCCGAGTTCGGCGACGGACTGTTCACCTTCTGGCACTGGTCCTTCATCGGCTGGCTGACGACGGTTGTCGACTTCCATGCCGATCCGCCGCGCATCGTCGCCGATGCCGGCTACACGTCGTACCCGCCGCATTACCTGCCGCGTCTCGGGACTGCCGACGCGCTGATGCTGCAGGATATCTGGTTCGCCAAGGACGACGGCCGGACGAACTTGTGGCGAATCACACCGGACGGGAGCTTCGTGCCGCACGGACACGTCGACGCCCAGCTCTTCGCCTCGCTGCGCTTCGGGTTCTACGGCGCGGCGATCCAGCGCGAGGACATCGTCGTCACCGTCCAGCGCGATCCGGAGGTCAACCGGCCGCCGGTCGTCGACGCGGGGCCAGACCAGCGGTTCGAGTGCGAGGCGGGCGGGGCGGAGGTTCGCCTCGACGGGAGTGGCTCGTTCGATCCCGACTCGACGCCCGGGACGGACGACGACCTGGCGACGATCCGCTGGACCCTGGACGGCGGGTTCGTCGGCGACAGGCTCGAGTCCGAGGCGTTCGCGCGCGTCGGCCGTCACGACGCGCTGCTCGAACTCGAGGACCGGCTCGAGGCGGCGGCGCAGGACGGGGCGGTGATCCGGGTCGAGGACACGCTGCCGCCGGAGGTCGATCTGTCGCTGCGGCCTGACTTCGACGGCAGCGTCCTGCGCGCCGACACGTACTTCATCGACGCCGACGCGGCCGACCGTTGCGACGGCGCCCTCGCGCCGGAAACCGGCCTGCTCGTCGCGCCCGAGGCGCTTGCCGCCGCCACGGTGCCGATGGGCGGCGAGACGCTGCGCATCGCGGTCGTCGAGCGGTCGGACGGCGCGCTCGAGGTGCGGCTGTTTGGCCCGCAGAACGTGATCGGGGCGCTGTGGGCCGCCGCGCGCGCCGCCGGCCGGCTGCCGGTCGCGCCGAGCGAGCCGCTCATACTCCGGGTCGCGGGTATCGCGCCACCGGTGGACGGCGGTGAGCTCGTCGCCGAGTACCGCTTCAGGGCCGGGTTCGTCCGCCAGGCGCTGGCGATCGGCCCCGGGGCCGATCACCGCTTCGAGGCGGTGGCACGGGATGCGGCCGGCAACACCGGCCGGGCGGCGACCTCGCTGCGCGCGACGATCGAGGCACTGTGCAGCGCGCTGCCCGAGGGCGTGGCCTGCGCGCAGGGCCGGATGCGCTGAGGTTGCTCGAGTTCCGGGCCGTCGTAAGCCTCCGTGTGCCTGCCGCGATGGCGGCGGCGAGGGCGCACGCATGAGGATCCTGGCGGCCGACGGGCTCGACCTCCGGGCGATCGAGACGCTCGAAGCGGACGGTCACGAGGTGATCCGTGGCGCGAGCGGCTACGATGCCGGCGCGCTGATCGAGGCGCTCGCCGGCGTCGATGCGCTCGTTGCGCGCAGCGCGACGAAGGTGCCACGAGCGGTGCTCGAGGAACGCCGGGATTCGCTGAAGCTCGTGATTCGCGCCGGCAGCGGGCTCGACAGCATCGACTGCGACGCCGCCCGCGAACTGGGAATCGCGGTGGCCAACACGCCGGGGCTCAACGCGCCGGGCGTGGCGGAGCTGGCGCTGGGCCTGATGTTCGCGGTCTCGCGACGGATCGGGTTCGCCCATGCCGGCATGCTCGCTGGCCGCTGGGAGAAGAAGGCCTGCGAAGGGACGCAGCTCCCAGGCAAGCGGCTCGGGGTGGTCGGTCTCGGGCGCATCGGCGCGCTCGTCGCGCGGCTCGGGAAGGCGATCGGCATGCAGGTCGTCGGGTTCCGTCGCTCGCGCGAGGCGGGCGGGCCGGTGCCGCTGGTCGAACTCGACGAGCTGTTCGCCGGATGCGACTACGTCAGCCTGCACGTCCCCGGTGGCGCTGCCACGCGGCACCTCGTGGACGAGGCGCGGCTGGCGCGCGTCAGGCCGGGGCAGGTGATCGTCAACACGGCGCGTGGAGACGTGCTCGATCTCGATGCGTGCCTGGCGGCCCTCGAGGGTGGCCGGCTCGGTGGTCTCGGCATCGACGTCTGGCCGGAGGATCCGCCGACGGACGTGCATCCGGTCGTCCGTCACCCGGCGGTGGTTGCCACGCCGCACATCGGTGTCCAGACAGCCGAGAGCACGGCACGGATCGGCGAGAAGGTGATCGAGCTGGTTCGCGCGCTCGGCTGAGCGCGCCCCGCCGTGACGCGGGTGCGAGGAGTGCGATGATCGTCTCCGCGAGCAGACGGACCGACGTACCGGCGTTCTACCTCGACTGGTGGCTCGGCCGCCTCCGCGCCGGCTGGTGCCGGGTCGTCAACCCGTTCAACCCCCGGCAACAGCGCCTCGTCTCGCTCGATCCGGACTGGGTCGACGCGATCGTCTTCTGGACCCGCGCGCCGGGCCGGCTCGCCGGCAACCTCGAAGAGGTTCACCGGACCGGGCATCGCCGCGTTGCGGCCCTCGTCACGCTGCTCGGCTACGGACCGCCGCTCGAACCCCGCGGCCCGTCGCTGCGGGGGGCGATCGAGGGCTTCCGCCGACTCGCGGACGCGATCGGTCCCGGGGCCGTGCGCTGGCGCTACGACCCGATCGTCCTCGGGCCGCGGGAGACCGCCGACCGGCACCGCCGGCGGTTCGAGCGCATCGCGACCGCGCTCGAAGGGACCACGCGGCATGTCGTCGTCTCGTTCGTCGACGCCTACCGCAAGACCGAGCGGCGTCTGGCCGCGCTCGTGCCGGGAGGCTACCCGTTCGATCGCCAGGCCGCGCGGCGGCCCGAGGCCCGCCGGCTGCTGGC
>JAJRXN010000457.1 GCA_024276295.1 Acidobacteriota bacterium | reverse complement strand
CGTCGAGCGCGTACTCGAGCGCGAGCGCGAGGGCCGCGGCGACGCCTCCCTGCACGAGCTGCGCGGATGCGCGCACGTGCCGCGTGATGATCCGGAGTTCGCCCGGGGCCCGGCCGGGCCGGGCGCGGGGCGACGCGAGCCGCGCGCCCGGGGTGCCGGCAGCGTCCGGCAGGTGGAGCGCGAGGGTGATCACCGCTCCGGCGGCGACGAGCAGCACCGCGAGGCCGGCGATCCACGAGCCGCCCGCGCCCCGCATCTGCCGCTCGACGGCCAGGCCGACCAGGTCTCCCGGCGTCGGCAGGCGCAGCGACCCGGCCACGGCAGGAAACGGGGCCGACGGAGCCAGCAGGAGGACGATCGGAACGGCGACGATCGCACTCCGCAGGGTCCAGGATCGGGTGGCGCGAAGCAGCAGCCGGACCCCGAGCGCCGCCGCGCCCGCCAGGACGACGAGCCCGGCCGCCGCGGGGGCCACCGCGAGAGCCAGTCCGCGATCCCGGGTCGCCAGTCCCGCGACGAGCGCGAGCGGACCGGGCCAGGCGACGAGCCCCGGAAGCTCGAGGACGAGCAGTGACGCGAGAGAGACGGCCACCCGCTCGCCGGACCCGAGCGGGAGCAGCTCGAGCGGGCGTGTGGTCCCACCCGGTCGGCCGGTGGCCGCGAGCGCCGCCGCCGCGATGGCGAGCGCGATCGTCACGTTGCCGAGTGCCGCCGCGGCGGCCGCGCAGAGCACCACCTCGCCGTGTTCGGCGAGGGTCGAGACCAGCGAGAACGCGATGAACGCGAAGAACGCCGCCCCGGCGGCGCCGAGCAGCGTTCCGGCGAGTCCGGCGAGCCCGGTCGAGGCCGCCTGGCCGGCGGCGCCGACGCCGGACAAGGCCACGCGAAGATGCGCGCGGAGAAGGGTCCCGAGCAGCAGGGCGTGTGAAGCGGCGGTGCTGGCGAGCTTCACGGCGCGTACCAGGCCAGCTCCGGGAGCGGGCGGCCGGCGCCGAGCGCCGAGACGACGCGCTCTTCGAGGCACGACGCGTCGCCGAGCATCTCGCCGAGCGTTCCCGTCTCGAGCAGGCGCCCGGCTTCGAGGATCGCCACGTGGGTCGCCACGCGTTCGACGAGCGGCAGCGTGTGCGAGGTCATGAAGACGGTGACGCCCCGCCGGCGGAGTTCTTCCAGCAGGGCACGGATCGAGCGTGCGCTGATCGGATCGAGACCGGAGAACGGTTCGTCGAGCAGCAGCATCTCCGGCGCGTGCAGCATCGCCACGATCAGCGCCGCCTGCTTGCGCTGCCCCCGGCTCAGGCCCGTGACCACGCGGTCGAGCGTCCCTTCGGCGCCGAGCGCGCCTGCCAGCTCCTCGAGACGTTCGCCCGCCGTCCGCGGGCCGAGGCCGCGGAATCGTCCGAGGCAGAGCGCGTTTTCGCGGACCGTCAGCGGCTCGAACAGCGGGCAGAAGTCGGGGACGAGGCCGATCCGGGCCCGGACCGCGGTCCTCCCGGCCCCGGAATCGAGGACATGGCCGAGGATCCGCACCGTCCCCTCGTCGGCTTCCGAGAGTCCCGCAACAATCCGGAACGTTGTGGTCTTGCCCGCCCCGTTTCGGCCGACGAGCGCGAAGAAGGCCCCGCGCGGTACCTCGAGATCGAGGCCGTCGAGGGCGGTCAGCGCTCCGTACCGCCGGACCAGCCGCCGCAGGGACACCGCTGGCTTCGCGCCGCGGACGTCGGTCGGAGAGGTCATCGGGGCGAATATAGGGACCGGCGGTCCGGGGCGGCGCGTTTCCGCTCGCGAAGGGAACGTCTATACTTTGCAGGCGTTTGAGGACGCGGGCGCGAGGCCGCAGTTCGTCACCGTCCGGAGGAGGCCCGATGACCGCATGGCCCTCAAGGCTCGGCCGCGCGGGGCGAACCCCGGATTCCGCTCGCGGGGCTCGCGTGCCGGTGCTGCTCGCGGCCCTGGCCTTCGCCGCGCCCGCCGCCTTGGCCGGCGCTCCGGTGGCGCGGGGCGGCGGCGATCCGATCCACACGGTCGACAGGGCCGTCGTGGCGCTGCGCGGCGTGACGCTCGACGTGCTCGGTCGCGTCGTCGGCGGCGTGCAGATCCTCGTCGCGCCCGGCGATCCCGACGCTCCGGCCTCGGCCATCCGGCGCGTGACCAGCGACGCATCGGGGAAGTTCCGGATCGAGGGGCTCGCCCCGGGCTCGTATCGTCTCGTTGCGGCCAAGAGCGGCTACTCGCTGCTCGTCAGCCGGATCGACACCTTCGTCCAGTCGTCGATCGATCTGGTGCTGCGGCCCGCGGGGCAGGAGCCGGCCCCCGGAATGCGTCCCCGGGATGCCTCGTGGGTGCTGCGGCTGCCGGGGCGCGACATTCTCGAGGACCGGCGACCCGGATCGGCACCGGCGCAGCCGGTCGCGCGCCGGTCGGATACCAGCGCGACGGCTTCGGCGTCCCGGCGCGTCGAGATTCCCCTCTCGCTGCGACTCGACGGCGCCCGGGAGAGCGGCGCCGGCGCCCCCGACGGGCCGGGATACGGGCTCGAGGCGGCCGGAACGCTGGCCTCGGAGAGCTTCGGCACGTTCGACCTGCGCTTCGGCCACGCGCGGCTCGGGGATGCCGGCGGACGGCGGGACGATGCCGACCGGCTCGCGGCGCGGTGGGTCGGTCCACCGGGCGGCATCGACGGCGGATTCGTCGCCAGCGTTTCTCTCGACGCGGTGCGACGGGACCGCGCGCGCGGTATCGATCCGGATCCGATCGGGATCTCCGAGAGGGAGGGGCGGCTCGCCCTCGCCGTCGAGCGCACCGGCTCGAGCGGCTCGTTCGATGCGTCGGTCGAGTTCGGCTTCCTCGATCACGAACGGCAGGTCCCGGGAGACAGCCTGCTGTCCGAGTCGGCGTGGAGCGTCGGAGCGCGGGCAGGCTACGAGACGACACCGCGTCCGGGCGTCTCGACGGCGCTGTTCGTCGAACTGGTTTCCGTCCATCCGAGCGACGGCGGTCTTCGCGGTGACGATCCGTCCGTCCTCGCCTCGTCCCGTGTGTCCGGGCTCGATGCACTCAGCGGCACGACCGTGCGGGCCGGCGCCGAGCACCGCCGGCGGATCGCCTCCCGGCTGACGGTCGTCGCCGGCGCCGTTGCCGAACGGGACGACGATGCGAGGGGACGCCCGCTGATCGGCCGGGTCGAGTCCGGTCTGCTCTGGCAGGCGGCTCCACGCCTGGCGTTTTCGGCCCGCGGCGGCTGGTCGACGGCCGGCACCGGATCGGGGATTCCCGTGTTCAGTGTGGCGGCCGAGCAGTCGGGCGAGAACTGGAGCTTCCGGCTGTTGCGCGAACGGACGGTCGGCGGCGACGATCCGGACGTCGAAGCCGGTGAGCGGCAGGCGACGATCTTCTTCGCCGCCCGCGAGGCGACGATCGACCGCTGGCTGGCGGAGGCGCGCTGGGATCCCGGCAGTCCGCGCTGGCCCGCGGTGGCGGTGCGTGCGTCGTGGTCGAGCGTCGAGGGGGCTGCGGCGGCGCATCTGCCGGGTGACCTGATCCGGCTTCCGGTCGTCTTCGATGCCCGGGGAAGCCGCCGCCTCGTCGCCCTCGACGTCAACCTCGCGCGGACTGGCACGAGCGTTGCGCTGGCCGTCGAGGACGTCGACCAGCGCGGGGGCACGCGCGGTTTCATCGGCGGGACGCAGGGGTGGACGCGGCGCGTGGTCGAGGTGCGCCAGCGGCTCGGCGAGCGGCTGCTGTTCGGTTCGAACTGCTACCTGCTGTTCGGCGTGACCGACGTCGACCTGCTTCCTGCGCAAGGACAGCCGGCCGGGGATCCCGCCGCCGCGGCGCGGATGGCGGTCCTCGATCGCCGCCGCATCTCCGGTGGCCTCGCCGTGGCGTTCTGAGCCATGCGGGTCGAACGGTCGCTGTTCCTGTTTCTCCTGCTGCCGGTGGCGGCCGGGCTGATCGCGCTTTCGGCGGTGCGCGGCTGGTACGAGACGCGGCCGATCACCGGGCTCGCACTCAGCGGCGAGACGGGTGACGTGCTGATCGTCGACATCGTGCCGGGCAGTCCCGCAGCCCGCGCCGGGCTGAAACCGGGCCAGCGCGTGATCGCCATCTCGGGCCAGCCGATCCAGAGCCGTCTGCTGGCGCGCGACCTGATCGAGCGGACGCCGGCCGGTCGGTCGATCGGCATGGTCGTGCTCGAAGACGGCATGCCGCGCAGCGTGACGCTGGAAACCGGCGTGGACCGTCGGCTGCAGCCGGAGCGGGTCGCGGCGACTCTCGTCGCGCTGGTGTTCCTGCTCGGCGCCGCGGCGGTGACGCTCAGGCCGGGGCCCGCGCCCGCGGGTCCGGTCTACGCTGCCTGGTGCCTGGCGGGGGCGATGCTGCTCGGCGTGACCTGGTCGTCACGGGGCACGCTTGCGGACTGGTCGCTGTTCTGGGTCGACCGGGCCGCGCGACTCGTGTTCCCCGCGCTGTGGATCCACCTCGTGTTCTCGCTGCGGCGCAGCACGTCGCGTCTCCGGCAGTGGGCCCCGGTCCTCTACGCTCCGGCGGCCGCCCTGCTGCTGGTCGAGATCCACGTCGCGGGGCTCGGGGGGGCGTTCCGCGCCGACGATCCGCTGCGGTTCATCGAGCTGCTGCAGTCCCGCATCGAGCTGGGATGGATCGCAGCCGGTCTGGCGTTCGGGGCGGCGATGCTGATTCCGGCATCCCGCTCGATCCGCCTGCGCGACCGCGCCCGGGCGCACTGGCTGATTACCGGCGCCGTGCTCGGCGTCGGACCGTTCCTGCTGCTGTCGGTCATGCCGCGCATGCTGTTCGGGATCGACCTGCCGTGGGGTTTCGTCGGACTGGCGTTCCTCGCGGTCGTTCCGATGACGTACACGGGGGCCGTCCTCGAGTATCGGCTGATGGATCTCGCGCTGTTCGCGCGACGCGCGATCGAGATCGCGACCGCCCTGGCGCTCTCGCTGTTCCTGTTCCTCGGTCTGGTCCGCGCCGGCGAGTTCATGCTCGCGCCGATCTTCGACCCGCCCGGCCTGCTGCCGGTGCTGCTCGCCGCGCTCGTCACCGCGGCGCTCGCCCCCGCGATCCGCGAGGGGACCCGGACCTTGATCGGGCGGCTGTACTACCGCCGCCGGTTCAGCTTTCGCCGCGCGCTGCGCCGCGTGGCGCGCGATCTCAACGCGCAGCGGGATCTGCCCGAACTGGTGCGCGTGATCGAGCTGCGCGTCACCGAGGCGCTCGATGCGGGAATCTGCCGGCTGCTGCTCGTGTCCGACGGGGGCAGGCTCGTCGATCCGGTCGGGCGCGAGGAGGTCGCCGATGTCCTGCCTCCCGGAGCCAGGCTGCGGCTCGAATCGGGCGAGGCGGTCACGCTCGCCGTGGTCCCGGACGCGCCGAGCCACCTGCCGTCGCTCCACGGACGGGGGGTGCAGCTCCTGGTCCCGCTGCGCGTCGAGGAGCGGCTGATCGGCGTGCTGGCCGCCGGCCCGCGTCGCGGGCACCGGCTGCTCGACTCGGACGATCTCGACCTGCTGCGCAGCGTCTGCGCCCACGCGGCGGCGGCGGTCGCCGGGGCGCAGCACCTGGCCGAACTCCAGCGCCAGGTGCAGCTCGTCCGGCGACTGCAGCAGCGCACCGCGGCGCTGATCGAAAGCAGTCCGATGGGCATGGCGGTCGTCGACGGCGAGGGATGCGTCCGGCACTGGAACCGCGCTCTCGAACGCCTGCTCGGCATCGCCGGGCAGGATGCGCTCGACCGGCGGCTCGCGGAGGTGTTTCCCGCCGGCCTGATGGCCGAGGCGGAGACGGCGATGCGGCGTGCGCGGCGCGAGGGGGGCGCCCGCGTCTTCCAGGTGCGCGTCCCCGACGAGGCGGGCGACGACCGGCTGATCAACCTTTCGGTCGCGCCGCTCGAGAGCGGCGCGGACGACGATGCGTTGCTGCTGACGCTCGATGACGTCACCGAGCGCGTTCGCCTCGAACAGCAGTTGATCCAGCAGGATCGGCTCGCCTCGGTCGGGCTGCTGGCCGCCGGCGTCGCCCACGAGGTGAACACGCCGCTGACCGGAATCTCGTCCTACGCGCAGATGCTGCTGGAGGAGACCCCGCCCGAGGATCCGCGCCGCTCGCTGCTCGAACGGATCGTCCACCAGGCCGAGCGGGCCTCGAGCATCGCTCGGGGCCTGTTGTCGATCAGCCGGGCCGGAGCGAGTCCTCGCAGTGGCGATGTCCGCGAGTCGATCCAGCTCGACGAGCTGATCGGCGAGACGGTCGGGCTGCTCGGACATCAGATCACGCGCAGCGGTGCGCAGGTGATCACCGAGGTCGAGGAGGGCCGGCTGGTCGCATGGGGCGATCGCTCGCGACTGCAGCAGGTGCTGATGAACCTGCTGCTCAACGCGCTCGATGCGATCGAGCCCGGCGGGACGGTCCGGGTGCATGCCGGCCTGCGGCGCAACGGGGCGGAGGATGTCGGCAGGATCTTCATCGACGTCACCGACGACGGTGCGGGGATCGCCGAGGAGATCCGGGACCGGATCTTCGATCCGTTCTTCACGACCAAGAAGCCGGGGCGGGGGACCGGCCTCGGTCTGGCCATCAGCTACAGCATCGTCCGCGAGCACGGGGGGACGTTGAGCGCCGAAAGCGCGCCCGGCCGCGGCACGACGATGCGCATCGAACTCCCCGATGCCGGCCCGGCGTCCCGCGAGGGCTTGGAGGTGGTCCGTGGCGGGCGCGCCGGCTGAGCGCCGCTCCGGGGGAGCGGGAGCCGTGCCCGAGGCCGGAACTCCGGATCGCCCCGACCGGCGGGAGGCGCGGGCACGGATCCTCGTCGTCGATGACGAGGAGATCGTCCGTGACGTGCTCTCGCGGCTGCTCTCGCGTCGCGGCGGATTCGAGGTCGAGGCCGTCGCCGGCAGCGCCGAGGCCGGGCAGGTGCTGTCGCGCAGGCCGGTCGATCTGGCGCTGGTGGACCTGTTCCTCGCCGGAGAGAGCGGGCTCGATCTGCTGCGCGATCTCAAGCAGGACGATCCGGCACGGGAAGTGATCATGATGACCGCCCACGGCTCGGTGGAGACCGCCGTGGAGGCGATGAAGAGCGGCGCGTTCCACTATCTGACCAAGCCGTTCCAGAACGACGAGGTCGTGATGCTCGTCGAGACGGCGCTGACCCGGCGGCGGCTGCGGCTCGAGAACGTCAGCCTCCGGCGTGCCCTCGCCCAGCGGCACCGCTGCGGGCGTCTGACGGGCCGCTCTCCGGCGATGCAGCAGGTGTTCCGCATCATCGAGCAGGTGGCCCCGGCGCGGACCAACGTGCTGATCACGGGAGAGAGCGGCACCGGCAAGGAACTGACCGCCGAGGCGATCCACAACGCCGGATCCCCGGGCGACGCGCCGTTCCTGACGGTCAACAGCTCCAACATCCCGCCCGATCTGCTCGAATCGCATCTCTTCGGCCACGCGCGCGGCGCGTTCACGGGGGCGGACAGGGACCGCAAGGGGCTGTTCGAGGCGGCCGCCGGTGGGACGCTGTTCTTCGACGAGATCAGCACGATTCCGCTCTCGGTGCAGGCCAAGCTGCTGCGGGTGATGCAGGAGAAGGAGTTCCTGCCGCTCGGCTCGGTCACGCCGGTCCGGGTCGACGTGCGGATCCTCGCGGCGACCAACGAGGATCTCGGCCGGCTCGTCGAGCAGGGCGCCTTCCGGGAGGATCTCTACTACCGCCTCAACGTGATCACGATCACGCTGCCGGCGTTGCGGGACCGCCGCGAGGATATCCCGCTGCTGGCCGAGCAGTTCCTGGTCCAGTTCGGCGACGAGCATGCCAAACCGGGCCTGCGGTTCGCGCCGGCCGCGATGGAGCTGCTGATGCGCTATCACTGGCCGGGCAACGTCCGCCAGCTTCGCAACGCCGTCGAGCGCGCCGTCCTGCTCGCCCGGGGCGAGGCGATCACGCCGGACCTGCTGCCGGATGAGATCCACGGACGCCCGGCACCGGTGGTGCTGCCATCGGGGCCGCTTCCTCCCGGAATGACGTACCAGCAGGCGGTCGGGGAGTTCGAGAAGTCGTTGATTCTGTGGGCGCTCGAACAGAGCGACGGAGTCCAGCGGCGGGCCGCGGACCTGCTTTCGGTCAAGCCGACCACCCTCAGCGAGCGGATGAAGCGCCTCGGGATCCGGTGAGCCGGCGGCCGGGGCCGTGTCGCGGTGAAAACTCCGCAAGCGGGCCGGGATGCTCCCTTTCTTCCCGCGCCTTTCGGCATATCCTCCTCCCGGCGCGCGGATTCGGCTTGACCGCCTCGGGGGGGCCGCGGTATGAATCGCCGGCTCGCCGCCGGGCGGGGTCCGGGTGGCCTGCCGTCGCCGGCGGGCCACGGCGGTGCATGGCGCCGCGGAGCTGCAGGGAAGAGGATCGTCCCACGCCGGAGATGCGCCTGTTCACGGCGATCGGGCCGGGGTCCGGTGCGAGACCGGGCGATCGCCGCGGAACCGGGGAGGTCAGAGATGCAGAGTCGGGGATGGAGCCTGGGCAGGCTCCTGTGGATCGTCACCACGGCCGCCTGCCTGGTGACGCCGGCACTGGCCCAGACTGGTGGGCTGAAGATCGTCGTGTTCGAGGTCCTCGACGACGGCAGGCAGGAACTCCTGCCCGGCGCCGTCGTCCAGCTCAGCGAGCCGGACGGCAAGCTCGCGCCGCTCGTCGTGACGACGGACGTCAACGGCGAGGCGCTGTTCCCGATCGTTCCGGTCGGCCGCACGTACCAGGTCGAGATCTCGATGCCCGGCTATGCCGCGATGCGGCTGACCGAGGTCCAGGTCGTCGCCAACGAGGTCCGCACGATCCAGGCGGCGCTGAATCCCGAGATCAGCGAGACGGTCAAGGTGATCGGCCGGCGGCAGGTCGTCGAACTGTCGGAGGGCGCGACGAGCACGACCGAGATCTCGGCCGAGGCGTTCGCGGACCTGCCGATCTTCGGCCGCGAGTACCAGAACGCCCTCTCGCTGGCGGCCGGCGTGCAGGACACCGACGGCGACGGGAACCCCAACGTCCACGGCTCCCGCGAACAGGACTTCCAGATGACGGTCGGCGGCGTCAGCAACGTCGATCCGCTGACCGGTGAACGGATGTCGAGCATCAATCCGGACGCCATCGAGGAGATCGAGGTGATCGACTCGGGCGCCGACGCCTCGTTCGGCGGTGCGATCGGCGGCTTCGGTCGGATCAGCTACAAGAGCGGCGGGAACGCATTCGAGGGGTCGTTCACGCTGTACTTCCGTGACAGCACGTTCGACAACGATGCGGCCGGTGGACGGGACCCGCTCGACTACCAGGTGTTCCGCCCGGCGTTCTACCTCTCCGGTCCGATCGTCAAGGACAAGGCCTGGTTCGTGACCAGCCACGAGCTGGTGCGGGTCGACGTCCCGATCGACCTGATCGGCGGTGCGGACTTCGTCCAGAAGCAGCGGGGTCTGCGCAACCTCGACCAGATCACCTGGCAGGTTACGCCGAAGGACAAGCTGCAGCTCCAGTACGGCTCGGACCCCTTCACCGTCGAGCCGGCCGCGGTGTCCTCGACGACCCCCCCGGAATCCGGAGTCACGTTCAGCGCGGGTGGGCCGACGGTTTCGTTGAAGTGGACGAACCAGTTCTCCGGCGACATGTTCTTCGAGTCGCTCGTCGCGTTCCAGAACGTCAAGAACCAGTTCGCTCCGTACCAGGAGGACGTGCGCAACTCCTGCATCCCGGATCGGGACTCGGAGCTTGGCGAGTTGCTGACCTCGTACTGCGTCAACCGCAGCCTCGGGCTCGTTTCGGGTACGTTCAACCAGACGCAGAAGGACCGGCGGCGGCGCTGGACCTACTCCTTCAAGGGTGAGAAGTACATCCCCGAATTCCTCGGTGGCGACCATCGCATCGTCTTCGGCATGCAGCTCGAGCGCGCCACCTACGTGCGTGATGTCAACTATCGCACGCAGCTCCTGCTGCAGGATCTGCCCGGCATTCCGACGACCAATCCGAGAATCCCCGACAGCATCGTCGAGCAGTCGATCTTCTTCCCGCCGAGCCAGAGCAGCGAGTCGCGGGGCAACTTCTACGCGGCCTACATCAGCGACAGCTTCAACGTGCGCCAGAACCTGAACGTCACCTTCGGAGTGCGCCTGAGTCGTGAGGAACTCGCCTCCGACGGCTTCGCGCCGGTCGACGTGGAAGCCGAGCGCGCGGACTACGACCAGCGGGTCGCCCAGTGCATTGCCGATGGCGGCATTCCGCGCGTCTGCGCGATCCGCAACCTCAACGCGTTCACGGCTCATCCGATCGACAATCCGGCGCTCTATCCCCGGGGCTGCACCACCGCGCCGAACCCGCGCCGCTGCCAGGACCTGCTGGGCGCCGCCCAGGGCGGGGAGCTGCGGTTCCGCGAGCCGGAACGCTTCACGATCGACAACTGGGACATCGCTCCGCGGCTGTCGGTCTCGTGGGATCCCTGGAACGACACCAAGACGAAGGTGTCCGGTTCGTGGGGCCGCTACTACGGCAGCACGTTCCTCGCGCCGCTGGTCAACGAACTCGGTCCGGACTTCTTCAGCGACCGGTTCGCGATCGACACGTTCGGCTTCAAGCAGACCCTCGGATTCGAGACGGGCTTCACGATCACCGAGGTCGACCGGAACCTCAAGCGCCAGTACAGCGACGAGTGGACGCTGCGCTTCGAGCGGGAGGTCGCGCCCGAGACCTCGGTCATCGCGCGCTACGTCAACCGGAGGTACAGGAACCAGTTCCAGGACATCGACGTCAATCGCCGGGCGGTCTACTACGACGAACTGCTCAACAACCGGCCGGTCCTGTTCAACTCGTTCGCCCGCTGCGACAGGATCGGCGAGTTTGCCGACTGCACCGGCGACCTGCAGCTCCTCGGCGTCAGCGATCCCGAGTTCGGCCGGGCCGGCGAGCTGATTCCGGTGCCGGACGGCTTTGCCGACGTCGAGCTGGTCTCGCCGATGTTCAGCTCGGTGTACCTGCTGGGGAACTTCAACGAGAGCGAGTACCAGGCGTACATCCTGGAACTCGTCCGGCGCTTCTACCGCAACTGGGAGTTCCGCGCCTCGTACACCTGGTCGACGTCGTTCGGTCAGGCGGACACGTACGGCAGCGCGCTCGGCGACGACGTGACGAACCAGGACGACGAGCGGGGCCCGCTGTCGACCGACCAGCGCCATGTGCTCACCCTGTTCGGCCGCGTGTTCATCCCGCGCTGGGGCGGCTACCGCGTCGGAGGCGTCCTCCAGTACGAAAGCGGCCTGCCGTACTCGATCACCGAGCAGCGGTCGGTGCTCGACCTGCCGACGGAGCTGACCGGACTGGACCTCGGCCGGCGCGATCCGGCGAGCGTCGCGCGTGGCTACACCGTCCTGCGCTTCCTGTTCCCGACCGGAGCGCGCAACGACCACCGCAACCAGCCGTTCTGGACGCTCAACCTGAACTTCCAGAAGGAGTTCGAGATCAAGGACGTCCGGGCGTCGGTCCAGCTCAACATCTACAACGCGCTCAACGACCGGACGCTGCAGATCTTCGGCATCCGCCGGGTGACGTTCGGTGCCGACCCGCGCACGGGCGAGATCGAGTCCTTCGAACGCCCGATCGCGATCCGCCGCTTCGGGCGCCAGTTCGAGCTGCTGTTCCGCGCCAACTTCTGACACGGGCGCCATGCGGCGCCGAAGGGGGGCCGGCCTGCGGGCCGGCCCTTTTCCGGGCAGCTCTTCCCGCGCGGGGGAGGGCATCGCGGCCGGCGGGTGGGTCGCGAATCGGCCGTTCGCCAGACTGAGGCGTGCCGAAGACCCGCAACACCGAGCCCCGTCTCCTCGCGGGGCG
>JAJRXN010000456.1 GCA_024276295.1 Acidobacteriota bacterium | reverse complement strand
TCCACGAGCTGCTGGCCCGGATGGACGCGATCCGCCGCGAGCACGTCAGCCGGGCGCTGGAACCCGAACGGCGCGAACTCGAGGGGCGGGCCCGCGAGCGCATGAAGGGCCTGGGGTACGTCCAGTAGGGTCGCTGCGAGCAGCGACCGGTCCGCCGTGCGGCGGCGCCGCCCCTTGGGGCGCCGATTCTCCAATGGAACGCCTCTATCCGGAATCGGCGGGGCAAGCCCGCTGCGCGTGCGCGTGGGCGTGCGCGCGCAAGGTGAAATCGGCGGGGCAAGCCCCGCCGCTACGGGCGCCGATTCTGCATGACGGGGTTCCAAGGCGGAATCGGCGGGGCAAGCCCGCTGCGCGTGCGCGTGGGCGTGCGCGCGCAAGGTGAAATCGGCGGGGCAAGCCCCGCCGCTACGGGCGCCGATTTCGCATTGGAACGCCTCAATCCGGAATCGGCCGTGGCACGGGCGGGAATGGCTGGGGAGCAGGGATTCGAACCCCGATAGCGAGAGCCAAAGTCTCGTGTCCTGCCATTGGACGACTCCCCAGCACGCACCGCCCCGCGCGGACGGCACGGTCCGCGGGCGCGATCAGCGTTGGATGCCGGGCCGGTTCGTGATCGGACGGGAAACTGGCTGGGGAGCAGGGATTCGAACCCCGATTCTACGGTCCAGAGCCGCATGTCCTACCATTGGACGACTCCCCAGCGCGTTCGAAGGCGAAAGGTTACGGAGCGCCCCCCGGTCCGTCAAGCCGCGGTCGGCCGGCGACCGCGGGAGGGACCGTGCGTGCGTTGACAGGCCTCGGGGCGGGGACTAGCATCTTCCGGCTTTGCGCCCGCAGCGTCCGGGCGGAGCGTCGATCCGGGGCCGTAGCTCAGCTGGGAGAGCGCGTGACTGGCAGTCACGAGGTCAGGGGTTCGATCCCCCTCGGCTCCACCAACACACGCACCCGAATACCCCGGTTCCGGGGCGCCTTCTCGTTCGTGTTCGTTCGGTGACAACCTTCCGGCACGCTCTGTCGTGGAAGGCGAGTCCGGTCCGGGACGGGGCGGGCGGCCGCCTCCCCGGCAGGCCGCGAGCCGCTCCGCGCGGCGGGCCCGCCACGAGAGGAAACACGAACAGATGCTCGATACGATTCTCCACGGCCTCCTGCCGCTGCCGATCTGGGGCTACGTCGTCGTCACGCTGGCGATGACCCACCTGACGGTCCTCGGCGTCACGATCTTCCTCCACCGCTGCCAGGCGCACCGCGCCCTGACGCTGCACCCGGTCGTCTCCCACGTCTTCCGCTTCTGGCTCTGGCTGACGACCGGCATCGTCACCCGCGAGTGGGTGGCGGTTCATCGCAAGCACCATGCCAAGACCGAGACGCCCGAGGACCCCCACAGTCCGAAGGTCGAAGGGCTCTGGCGCGTCGTGTTCAACGGCGTCGGGCTCTACCGGCGCGCCACGTCCGACCGCGCGATGGTCGAGCGCTACGGCCGGGGAACGCCCGAGGACTGGATCGAGCGCCGGCTGTACTCGGCGCATCCGCTGGGTGGCATCCTCCTGATGCTCGGCATCGACCTCGTCCTGTTCGGGGCGGCCGGGGCGGCGATCTGGGCCGTGCAGATGATCTGGATCCCGTTCTGGGCGGCCGGTGTCGTCAACGGCATCGGTCACGCGTTCGGCTACCGCAATTTCGACACGCGGGACACGTCGACCAACATCGTGCCGTGGGGCGTGATCATGGGTGGCGAGGAATTGCACAACAATCACCACGCGCGCCCCGGCTCGCCGCGGCTCTCGCACCACTGGTGGGAGCTGGACATCGCCTGGGGTTACCTGCGGGTGCTGACGCTGCTCGGCCTGGCGCGGCCGAAGAGCCTGGCGACGACGCCGCGGACTGCCGCGAAGGACGATCCGGTGGTCGACCCGCTGTCGGCCGACGTCGCCTCGGAGCGGTTCGTGCGGGACGTCATCCTGCCGTGGATCTCCTCCGAGATCGGCCGGGCGGATCGTGCGCTCCGCACGCGGATGCGCGAGTGCCGGACCTGGCTCGAGCGCCCGGGCCGCTCGCCGGAAGAAGCCGCCCGGATGCTCGCCGAGTGGGCTCCCGCGGGCGGCGCGTTCGAGACGCTCGTCGGGCACTGGCGGACCCTCCGCGAGACCTGCCGGGGGATCGCCGCCGGTTCGGTGGAAAGCCGCCGGGCTCTCGAGGCATGGCTGCGCAACGCCGCCTCGAGCGGCATCGATCCCCTCGAGGAGTTCGCCCGGACGCTCGAGGTCGAACTGGCCATGCAGCCGGCGTAAGGCCCGGCTCCCCGAAAACCCCGTCCAGCCCCGAGATTCTTGTCGCCGGACAAGAACCTCGGGGCTTACCAAAACATAAGCTACCTCCGTGTCCCCCGGCGAGGGGAGCGGAGGCGCGATGATGAGGATTCTCGCGGGATCGATCGTGTTCCTCGTGGCGCTGTCCGGGGCGATGACCGCCCCGGCCCGGGCCGCGGAACCGCCGGCGCCCGACGACGTCGGCAAGAAGTGTCTGACCTGCCACCAGCGACTCTCTCCGGGACTCTACCGGCAGTGGAGCGCCTCGCGGCACGGCGAGAGCGGCGTGTCCTGCATCGACTGCCACGGGGCGGAGTCGGGCGAGCCGGACGCGTTCGAGCACCACGGCGCGATGGTCGCCACGCTGGTCACGCCCAACGACTGCGGCACCTGCCATGCCGAAGAGGCCGAGCAGACCGCGAACTCCTACCACGCCAAGGCCGGCAAGATCCTCGATTCGAAGGACGCCTATCTCGCCCACATCGTGGGGGGCGAGCCGATCGTGATCACCGGCTGCGAGAGCTGTCACGGAACGAAGGTCGAGATCGACCCCGACTCACCGAACCGGCTGGCCAGTAAGAGCTGGCCCAACTCGGGCATCGGCCGGATCAACCCGGACGGCTCCCTCGGGTCGTGCTCTGCATGCCACACGCGCCACGGGTTCACCAAGGCCCAGGCGCGCCAGCCGGAGTCGTGCGCGAAATGCCATCTCGGGCCGGATCATCCGCAGAAGGAGGTCTACGAGGAGTCCAAGCATGGCAACACCTACTACACGAACATCGACGAGATGAACCTGGACTCCGGCCGCTGGGTCGTCGGCGAGGACTACTACGTCGCGCCCACCTGCGCGACGTGCCACATGTCGGCGACGCGGCGCCAGGGCGTCTCCCACGACGTGGGCCTCCGGATCGCCTGGAATCTCCGCGCGCCGATCTCGAAGCGCAAGGACAACTGGCCCGAGCGGCGGAAGGCGATGCGGGAGGTCTGCTCGACCTGCCACGGCAGCACGTTCACCGACGGGTTCTTCGAGCAGTTCGATGCGACGGTCCGGCTCTACGACGAGAAGTTCGCCCGGCCGGCGACCGAGATCATGAATCTGGTCCGCGCTTCGGGGAAGCTCGAGAACCCGGCGGCGTTTTCCAACGACATCGAGTGGATCTACTGGGAGCTGTGGCACCACGAGGGACGCCGTGCGCGGCACGGGGCGGCGATGATGGGGCCGGACTACGCCTGGTGGCACGGCATCTACGAGGTCGCCAAGCACTTCTACTTCAAGTTCCTGCCGGCGGCCCGCGAGTACGACATCGAGGAAGTCGACGCGTACATCGACGACCTGCTCGAGAACGACCCGATGCACAACTGGCTGGGGCGCAACACGGACCAGCTCAAGCAGGAGATCCGCACGGGCGAGATGCAGAAGGCGTACGAGAAGCTGTTCGAATCGAGTGCCGGAAAGTGATCGCGTGCGGCGGGGCGGGTCGCTCGCCCCGCCGCGACGAACCTGGGAGACGAACGACATGAGCCGTTCCGTGATCTGTGTGTGGAGCGCCTTCCTGGCGCTGGTGGCCGCCCCGGCGGCCGTCCCGGTGCTCGCCGGCGAGGCCGGCGACGGCGGCGAGAAGAAGGAGGCCTCGACGCTCGGCGAGGCGCTCGCCGGCGGTGAGGCGCACGGGAAGTTCTACTGGCGCTACGAGAGCGTCGACGATGCGGCGAAGCCGAAGAAAGGGCGGGCCTCGACGCTGCGCTCGACGCTCTCCTTTCGCACGCTGCCCTATCGCTCGGTCTCGCTGTTCGTCGAGTTCGAGGACGTGACCGACGTCGGCCTGAGCGACAAGCACTTCAACGGCGGCTGGGGCAGCCTGGCCAACGGCGCCACCGATTACGCGACGATCGCGGATCCGGCGCTGACGCAGGTCAACCAGGCGTATCTCGCCTTCGGCACCGGCGGGACGCGGCTGCTCGCCGGACGCCAGGAGATCCTGTTCGACAACGTACGGTTCGTCGGCAACGTCGGCTGGCGGCAGAACCACCAGAGCTTCGACGGAGCCCGGCTGATCAGCGACCTGATTCCCCGGACGAAGCTCAACGTCGTCTGGCTGCGCAACGTCAACCGGATCAACGGGCAGCGGGTCGACATGAACTCGATCCTGGCCAACGCCGCGATCAGGCTCTCCGAAGGGCACGCGCTGACGGTCTACCTGTACAACCTCGACTACGACGACCTGCTCGCGCTGTCGACCCGCACGATCGGGGCGCGCTACACGGGCGGGATCGCCCTCGGCGAGACGAGCCGGCTGGCGTGGGACCTCGAACTGGCCGAC
>JAJRXN010000455.1 GCA_024276295.1 Acidobacteriota bacterium | reverse complement strand
GGCGCGCGCTCCACGTCCGCCCGGCCGGGACGAACGAGCCGTGGCACGAACTCGCCCTGCCGGGGCTGCCGCGCTACTACGAATACATGGACGCGACGGATCGCGCGTTCGTCAACCCGGGCGAGCCGCCGCTGCGCGCCAAGCCGCTGCGTCTCGAACCGGTGGCCGGTGACGATGGGCCGGGGCCCGCGGCCGGGTACGAAATCACCGTCACCGGGTTCATGCCCTACGCGAGCCTGATCGAGACGTGGGAGCCGGGCGGGTCGGACTTCAACCCGTACATCCGGTTCGAGATGCGCTCCGGGTCGGCGAATACCGTCCAGGAACTGCTCGCGCGGGTGCCGGGCCGGGACCGGATCGACCTGGAAGGGGACTTCTCGGTCGGGTTCCGCTGGGTCGAGGATCCCGCGGAACTCCAGAGGATGCTGGCCCCCGAAGCGCCGGTGCTGCGCGTGCGGGTGCCCGGCCGGCGGGCGCCGGTCGAGATCCCGCTCGGCGAGGCGAACGAGGCGCCGGTGGCGGTTCCCGGATCGGACCTGCGCGTGTTCGTCGAGCAGGTCGTGCCGCGCTGGACGACGAGTGCGACGGGGCGTCCCGCGGCGATGGTCCTCGTACGCGTCGAAGGCCCGGAGCGCGCGTTCCGCAGGGCGGTGATCTGGCCGGACAAGAGCCTCTCACGGGATCTCGACGAGGCCGGGCACATGGGCGGCGGGACGCTCGACCCGTCGATCGACATCGAACTGTCGTCGCTGCCGGAGCCGGGGCTGTTCTTCGTGGCGGGCCCGGTCGGCACGCACGTGCTTCTCGGAAGTCTCGGCGGCGAGGTCCGGCACCGCGAGGCCCGGGTCGGCGAGACCGTCTCGTTCCTCGACGGCGCGCTGGAGGTCAGGATTCTCGATCTGGCCGAACGCTCCCGCCGGCTGCGGGTGCCCCGCGTCGTGCCGCGGCGCGAGCGCAACCCGCGCGCAGGGGACGCCTTCGCCGTCGTGCAGGTCGAACTGCGCCGGGGCGAGGCGGTCGAGCGCCGGTGGATTCCGTACAGCCCGTACACCCATCCAAACCGCTTCTCGTTCCGGCCGGAGGTCGTCCAGGTCGGCGACGGCCCGCCGATCGAGATCCTGTTCTCGCGGCAGACGTGGCCCCTCCCGGCGCCGGTCGCCCTCGAGCGCTTCGAACTCGAGACCTACCCCGGCGGGCAGCGGGAGCGCGACTTCATCAGCCTGGTGCGGTTCTTCGAGGGAGGGAAGTGGTCGGAACTGCACGAGGTGCGGAGCAACCAGCCGACCGAGCACGCCGGCTGGTGGTACTTCCAGGCAACGTGGGATCCGCCGGATCCGGAACGACAGTACGCGGGGATGTTCTACACGGGGCTCGGCGTCGGCAATCGGCACGGCGTGATGATCATGCTGCTCGGCAGCGTGATGACGGTCGTCGGCACGATCTGGGCGTTCTACGTCAAGCCGCTGATCCTCCGGCGCCGGCGGGACCAGGGCGCCCTCCGACGCGCCCGGCTGGCACCGGAAGACCCGCCCGCACGGGACGTGCTCGAAGAAGCCTCCGAGCAGGCCGACGCGGTCGTCGTCGGACTGGAGGACAGATCATGAAGACCATGCTGACCACGACCGCACGCGCCGGGCTGCCGGCAGCGCTTCTCGTCCTGCTGGCCGCCGGCATGGGACCCGTCGCGGTGGCCGAAGAGGCGGCGCCGCGCCTTTCCGTCACGAGCACGTTCGTCGACAGGCTCGATCTCGACGCATTCCGCACCGCCGCCGTCCAGAGCGGCGGGCGCGTGCGGGCGATCGACTCCTTTGCACGACGCAACCTGCGGCAGGTCAACCCGAAGCTGCTGCGCGAACACGACCCGGTCGTCGTGCTGCTCGACCTGCTGCTGATGCCCGAACACTGGGCCGGGACCGAGGTCGTCCACGTCAAGAAGGAGCCGTTCCGGATCCAGCTCGTCGCCGAGATCCGCAACCGGCTTCCCGCAGACGCCCGCGTTTCGCCGGTCTCCGACGAGGATCTCGACCGTTTCCGGGCCACGGGCCTGGCCAGCTTCCGGTTCCTCGATCATCCGGCGACGCGCGAGGCGCTCGGCGTGCTCGAGCGCGACATCATGCGGACGAACAAGGAAGTGCAGAAGATCCGCTCGGCGCGCGCGCTGGCCGATGCGGGGGTCCTCCGCTCGATCCTGCGGTTCATCCCGGAGCCGGGAGCGGACGCCATCGCTCCCTGGCACACCATCGACGACGTGATGGCGGGAGCCGAAGGCCTTCCCGCGCATCCGGCCCATGCCGGGCTCGGGGGAGGCGTTCCGCGCCTCGACCCCGAGGTGGCGGCGACGCTGACGTCCGCCTGGCGTGCCCTGGAGCGGGCTTGGCGCTTCCAGGACGCCCCGGCGGCGAGCGAGGCGCTCGATACGCTGGCGCGGACGGCCCGCACGATCAACCCGGCGATCTACCCGCCGGCCTCGCGCCTCGAATGGGAACACTGGTACTACCGCAACAACAAGATGACCTGGATCTGGCTGGTCTACTTCGCTGCGATCCCGTTCCTGCTGCTGGCGACGGTCTACGGCGTGCGCCGTGCGCGGCTGGTCGGACTGACGCTGTTCGTCGTCGCGTTCTCGCTGCACACGTTTTCGATCGGACTGCGCTGGTGGCTCGCGGGACGCATCCCGAACGCCAACATGTTCGAGGCGATCTCTGCGGCCGCCTGGTTCGGCTGCCTGGTGGCGCTGATCCTCGAGGTCGTGCTGCGTCGCTGGCCGGTGCGCAACCTGCTGGCCGCCTCGGCGGCGACCGGGGCCATGGTCGCGCTGATGGTCTGTCGCTTCTCGCCGGTGATCGTGCAGGGGGGAGACATCTCGCCCGTGATGCCGGTGCTCGATCGGACGATCTGGCTCTACATCCACACCAACATGATCATCGCCTCGTACGCGCTGATCTTCTTCGCCTCCGTCACGGGGGCCCTGTACCTCGTCCTGCGGGGCGTGGCGGCGCTCTCCGGCGCGGGAACCGTGATCCAGCGCTCGTTCGCAGGCGCGGGAGGCGTCGGGGCCGTTCCCGGCGGCGCCGCGTCGATCATTCTCGGTCGCGGACTCCGGCCCGGCGCGACGGCCACCGAGGTCGGCCTCGCGCGGACCCTCGACGGGACGACGATGATCTTCCTCGAGCTGGCGTTCCTGCTGCTCTGGGCCGGAACGATCCTCGGGGCGGTCTGGGCCGACGTCTCGTGGGGCCGGCCGTGGGGCTGGGATCCGAAGGAGGTCTTCGCGCTCAACACCTGGATCGTGTTCCTGGTGCTGGTGCACGTCCGGCTCAAGGTGCGGGACAAGGCGTTCTGGACGGCGGTGCTCGCGCTGCTCGGCTGCGCGGTGATGCTGTTCAACTGGATCGTGATCAACTTCCAGATCGTCGGCCTGCACAGCTACGCGTGACGGGGCCGACGTCCGGTCCGTGCCGCGGGGCGTGCCGCTAGGGCACGAAACGGATCACGACCTTCTTGCGGTATTCCACGGGCCGACCGGCGGCGCGGGCGGGCGTGTAGCGCCACTGCTGGACGGCGCGCAGTGCCTCGCGGCCGAAGCCGAACCCGCGGACCGTCTCCTCGACGACCTTCGCCTCGCGGACCGCGCCGGCCCGGTCGATCAGGATCTCGAGCGTGACGCGGCACTGGTGCCGGAAGCGCCGCGCGCGCTCCGGGTAGACCGGGGAGACGCGCGTCGAGGCGATCAGTTCCGGCGGGGCGACGGTCGTCGTCGACGCGCTGCCGAACAGTGGAGCCTGCCGCTGTTCGGCCTCCTGCCCCAACGGCGCCGCCGGAGCGGGGGGGGCGGCGGAATCGTCCGCAGGCGCCGGTTCGTCCGCGGCCGTCTGCGGTGCGGTCTGCTCGGCGGGAGCGTCCCTCTCCGGTGTTCCGCCCGCGGGCGCTTCCGGCGCGGGAGTCCCGCTGACCGCCTCGGGGACGGCCGGCGGGCTTCCGGCGTCCGGCTCCGCCGGGACCGGATCGGCCGGCGTGTCTTCCTGCAGGGAGACCGGCGGCTCC
>JAJRXN010000454.1 GCA_024276295.1 Acidobacteriota bacterium | reverse complement strand
CGACCGCTCTGGTGGCGCCTGCTGCGCGGAGCGGCGGACTGACCGGCCCCGCCGCGCCCTCGATCGTCGCCGGACGGTGCGTGGTGGCGGGATCCGCCCGCAGTGGCTTCAGGGGCTCCTGCCGGCGCCGTACCACCGCGCGGCACACGAACCCGCCCGGTACGCGTTGAGCGCGGCGAGAGCGAGCCAGACCCCGCTCAGGCTGCCACGCGACCAGCCGAGCAGCGCGAGCAGCGGAACGAACACGAGCAGCACTCCGATCAGCATGTGCCGTCGCAGGTAGGCGAAGTCGCGCCGGCCGAACAGCAGGCCGTCCCAGACGTAGACCAGCGCGTTGAGCGGCTGGGTCAGCGCCAGGATCGGCCAGATCACCCACAGCCAGTCGAGCACCATGGGGTCACGGGTGAACACCGCCGCGATCGGCGTGCGCAGGAGCCCGTAGGTCGCGGCGAACGCCGCGCCGACGAACAGGCCGGCGCCGAGCAGGCGATGGCCGACCGAACGCGCCTCCGCGAGCTGCCCCGCGCCGACGAGCCGGCCGACGATCATGTTGCCGGCGATCGCGAGCCCGTCGACGAAGAACGACGAGAACAGCCAGAGCTGCAGGCCGATCTGATGCGCCGCCAGCCGTCGCTCGCCGAGACGCGTGACCACCGCCGTGGTCAGGAAGAACGCGCCGAGCAGCGCCCCGGTCCGCACGACGATGTCGGCCGCCTCCGCCCCGAAGACGAACACGTGCCGGCGCCGGATGCGCGTGTGCCACGAGAGCCCGAGTCCGCGGCCGAGCAGCGCCAGCAGTGTCAGCCCCGCGGCGGCGCCGAGGGCGAACGCGCCGACGGTGCCGATCGCGGCGCCGGGCAGCCCGAAGTGCCAGACGAACAGCAGCGTCCAGGTGATCGCGACGTTGCTCGTGGTGACCAGCGCGCCGATCGCCAGCGACAGACCGATCCGCTGCAGTCCGCGCAGCACGCCGGACAGCGCGGTGACGACCAGCACCAGCGGCATCCCCAGCGCCCGCAGCAGGAAGTACGGTCGCGCCAGGTCGACGAGCGTCGCGTCGGCTCCCATCACCGTGCCGAGCAGCCACGGACTGCCGAGGGCGAGCAGCAGGCCGGTCGCCGTGCCGAGTCCGGCGGCGACGATCAGCGCCAGCAGGATCGTCGCGCCGAGTTCCTCGCGATCGCCGCGGCCGACCGCCTGGGCGACCTGGGCCGTCACCCCGCTGACCAGGAAGTTGAACACCCAGGTGAACGCGGAGAGCACTGCGACGGAGACCGCCATCGCGGCGAGCCAGCGGCTGTCGACATGGCCGAGAAACGCGGTGTCGACCATGCCCGCCACCGGTTCGAGAGCCGAGGCGACGGTCGCCGGCAGCGCCAGCGCGAGCAGCCGGCGGGTTCCGAAGCGCTCGCGGGCCGCGCCCGGCCGCGGGATCAACGGCGCCTCTTGAGCCACCGCCCCAGCCGGTAGAGCCTGCCGAACAGCCCCGGCGGCGGGGGCGGTTCCGGCCGGCCGCGGTGCCGCGCGACCAGCCGGGCGACGGCGTGGTCGTCGAGCTGCATCAGCAGCCGGACGAGCCATCCCGGCCGCGCCGGGTTCCGCGCGAGGCGCGCGATGGCGAAGTCGACGAGATGCACGGTGCCATCGTCGTCGACCAGCACGTTGGAATGGTGCAGGTCGGCGATCGCCACCCCCCGCCGGTGGATCGCCGCCACGATCGTCTCGAGCCGTTCGAGCGCCGCCGGCGG
>JAJRXN010000453.1 GCA_024276295.1 Acidobacteriota bacterium | reverse complement strand
CTGCGCGCGGTGTTGACTCCTTCGGCGACCTGGTTCATCTCGCCGAGGATCTCGGACAGCTTCCGGCCGCGCCCGAGTTCGATGCCGACGTGGCGGTTGCGGCCGTGCTTCGACGAGCAGGTGACCACGAGATCGCCGACTCCCGACAGCCCGGAGAACGTCCGCTCCTTCGCCCCGAGGGCGACGCCGAGTCGGGTCATCTCCGCCAGGCCACGCGTCAGCAGCGCCGCCATCGCGTTGTCCCCCAGCTCGAGCCCGATCACCGCTCCGGCCGCCACGGCGATCACGTTCTTGAGCGCGCCGCCGAGTTCCACGCCGAGCGGATCGTCGGAGGTGTACACGCGGAAATGCGGCGTCATCATGGTCGCTTGGACGAGCCGTGCCAGCTCCCCGTCGGTCGACGAGACGACGACGGTCGTCGGACAGCGGCGCGCGACCTCCTCGGCGTGGCTCGGCCCGGAGAGCACCGCGACCCGCTCGACCTCCAGCAGATCGCGGACGATCTCGGACGGACGGCGCAGCGTCTCGTTCTCGATCCCCTTGGTCAGCGAGACGACCCCCGTGCCGGCAGGGATCGCGCCGGCCCGCCCGGTGAAGGTCGCCCTGAGATGGACCGTCGGGATCGCCGAGACGACGAGGTCCGCCGCCTCCACCGCATGCGCGAAGTCGTCCTCGATCCGCAGCGCCTCCGGAAGCGGCACGCCCGGCAGGAACCTCTCGTTGACGCGCCGCCGCCGCATCTGCTCGAGGTAGGCCGGATCGTAGCCCCACAGCGTGACCTCGGACCCGGCATCGCACAGCACCAGCGCCACCGCGGTGCCCCAGCCACCATCCCCGACGACCGTCACTCTCCGCACCCGGTCCATCCTCCGCTCCTGTCCGCCCCCGTGCGGGCACGATGGTCTCGCCGCACGATACCGCAGCCCCGGCGCCCCCCGGAAGCCGGCGCCGGGTCGGGCGTGTAGAATCGCCCGCTCGCGTGGCCCCGGGCAGATGGCAGGTCCGCCGGAGTCGGCGAACGCAGCCCGATGGCGGAGGCCGTTGCTGATGAAACGCATCCTCGTTCTCGGTGCCGGATACAGCTCACCGTTCCTGGTCAGCTACCTGCTCGAACACGCCGTCGGGGCGGACTGGCAGGTGACCGTCGCCGACCGCGATCTCGACGCCGCCGCCAGGCGTATCGACGGTCACCCGCGTGGCCGGGCGATCCGGCTCGACGCCAGCGACGCGATCGCCCTCGGCGAACAGATCGCCGGGCACGACGTCGTCGTCAGTCTCGTGCCGCCGAGGTTCCAGGCACTCGTGGCGTGGGCGGCGGTGCAGCACGGCCGGCACATGGTCACGGCGTCATACCGAGACCAGGCGCTGCGCGACCTCGACCAGGCGGCGCGCCAGAAGGGCGTGCTGCTGCTGCCGGAGGTCGGGCTCGATCCGGGAATCGACCTGATGTCGGCGATGCGGCTGATCCGCCGCGTCGAGCGCGCCGGGGGCGTCGTCGAGGCGTTCGAGTCGTACGGTGCCGGCGTGCTGCCCCCCGAGTCCGAAGCCAATCCGCTCCAGTACGCGATCACCTGGAATCCGCGCAACGTGGTGATGGCCGCCGAATACGGCGCGTGCTACATCGAGACCGGCCGGATCAAGATCGTTCCGTGGCACAACGTCTTCCGCCATACGTGGCCGATCGAGGTGCCCGGCGTCGGCATGATGGAAGCCTATCCGAACCGCGACTCGCTGTCGTACCAGGAGACGTTCGGACTCGACGGCGCCCACACCGTGATCCGCGGGACGCTGCGCCACCAGGGCTTCTGCGAGGTCTGGCAGCAGGTCGTGCGCCTCGGCCTGCCGAACGAGAATCTCCACGTCCCGCAGCTCGAACAGCGCAGCTACCGCGAGCTGGTGGAGATGTGTCTGCCGCGGGCGCTGACCGGGACCCGGCTCGAGAGCCGCGTGGCGAACTACCTCGGCATCAGCGCGACCGGCGAGATCATGCGCAAGCTCGAGTGGCTCGGCCTGTTCGACGAGGATCCGATCGGCGTGCCGGTCCGGACGCCGGCCGAGGCGATGCAGGCGCTGCTCGAACGCCGGCTCGCCCTGCCGGAGGACGAGTCCGACGTTGTCGTGCTGCAGCACGAACTCGAGGCGCAATACCCGGAGGACGGCAACCGCCGCGAGCGGATCGTCACCACGTTCGTCCACCGCGGCGATCCCGGCGGGATGACCGCCATGGCGCGCACCGTCGGTTTCCCCGCGGCGATCGTCGTGCGCCTGCTGCTCGAAGGGCGCCTGGCGGCCGCCGGCAGCCAGCTCCCGACGATCCCCGAGATCTACGAGCCGGTGCTCGACGAACTCGAGCGCGAGGGGCTCGGCTTCGGCGAGATCGTCACTCCGCTCGACGACGAGCACGAGCCGCACCGGCTCGAGAGCGACTCGATGATCGACTGACGGCCGCCCGCGCCCGCCTCGGCTTCGCGCTAGACTGCGTGCCATGCGAAACATGACTGCCGGCCTGCTCGTCGTACCGCTTCTTCTGACCGTGTTCGCCTCCGCCGACGCGCTGGCCGCGCCGCCGCCGGCTCCGCAGGAGTCGCGCCTCGCGTCGGGCGCGCGCCTGCTCGTGCTGCCGCGGGCCGGAGCGGAGACCGTCCTGTTCGCGGTGGCCGTCGACGCCGGCTCGTGGGACGAACCCGCCGGGCGGACCGGAATGAGCCACTTCCTCGAGCACCTGCTGTTCGACGGCGTGCCCGGGCTCGACGAGCGCGGCATCACCGAGGCGTTCGAGCGCCACGGCGCCTACGCCAACGCGTTCACCCGCGAGCAGACGACGGTGTTCTTCGTGCTCGCGCCGGTCGCCAGCGCTCCGGACGCCTCCCGGCTGCTGGTGCGGATGCTGACCGAACCGACGATTCCCGGCGGGGCGTTCGAGAAGGCAAAGAAGGTCATCCTCGAGGAACTCGCGCGCGACGCCGCCCGTCCCGACGGGGTGCGCGACATGCGGCTCCGGCGCGCGCTGTTTGCTGGAACTCCCGCCGCGCGGCCCGTCGGCGGCGTGCCGGACGACGTGCGCGCGGCGACCCGCGAGGAGGTCGTCGCCTACCACCGGACGCACTACGTCGGTTCGCGGATGCGCGTGCTCGTGGCGGGGAGCGGATCGCTCGAGAGCCTGAGGGCGCTGGCTGGACCGCTGGCGGGGATCGCCCCCGGAACCGGTCCGGCGCAGCGTCCCGACCCGCGTCGCTTTCCCGGGTGGGGGCGGGTGAAGACCGTTTCCGCGCCGGAAGGGGCGCGTCCCCGGCTCGCGCTGGTGGTCGCGCCACCGGAAGGGACACCGCCTTCGCCGGCGGCGACCGCGATGCTCGCCCGCTGGCTCGAGGCTCCGGACGGCCCGCTCGCCGCCCTCCGCGAACGGGAGGACGTCATCGAGATCGGCGTCGGCCCGCTTGCCCTGCGACCGGTGCCGCTGCTGGAGATCTCGATCGTCACCTCGGACGATGCCGACCGCGACGCGCTGCTGCGCGTGCTGCTGGCGACGCTCGAGGCGGCGGCGCGGTCCGGCCCGTCGCGTGCCGCGATCGCGCGGCTCGATCGCGCCGCGCGGGCGGCACGGGAGCGGACGCTCCAGCGGCTGCACTACGCGGCGATCTTCTTCGGCGAGGACTTCGCCGCCGCGCCGGGACGGCTGGTCGACGCCCTCGTCGTGCCGCCGATCGAGGCGCCCGAGGTCGCCGAGGCCGCCCGCGCCTGGCTGGCGGGCCTGCGCCCGCGGGCCCGGGCGGCGATCGCGCTGCCCGGCGCCGCGGAGTCCGAGGCCGCATTGCCCGGCGAGGCGCCGTCCGGCGCGGCCGTGGAGATCGCCGCGCCGACGCCGTTTGCCGCCGGTCCGGCGAGGAGCCGGGTCGCCGTGCTGGCCAACGGCCTGACGCTCGGCGTGCTCGAGGAGCCGGGCGGCACGGTGTTCGGCCTGCACCTGCTCGTGGCGGACCGCGCCCTGCGCGAGAAGGGGCCGGCGGGAACGGCCGAGCTGCTGCACCGGCTGCTGTCCGCGGGAACGGCGCTGTCCGACCGCGAGGGGCTCGCCGCGCGGTTCGAGCAGCTCGGCGTCGAGTTGAAGACCGCCGACAACCCGCACATTCCGTTCGACGACCGGTACGACACGCCGATGTGGTCGTATGTCCGCATGGAGGGCCCGGCAGAGTCGCTGCCTGGCGCTCTCGACCTGCTGGCCGAGATGATCCGGCTGCCGGAGTGGGACGACGCCGGCTGGCGCCGCGCGACGAGCACGCTCGAAGCCGCCCGACGTGCCGCAGCCTCGGGCCGGGCCGGCACGCGCGTCCTGATGACGCGGCTGTTCGGCGAGGCCCACCCGCTGGCGCGCCCGGTTCCCGGCCTGCCGGGCGATCCCGCACCGACGGCCGAGGACGTGCGCGCGCTGCTCGGAAGCTGGCCCGACGGCTGGTTCGCGCCGCCGCGGCTGATCCTCACGGTGGCCTCGCCGCGGACCGGCGAGGAGGTGCTCGACCTGGTCAGGCCGCTGTTCGGAAGCGGACCCGAGCGGGCGCCAGCTCGCGGGCCGTGGCCGAAGGCGTCACCCGCGACGACGTCGGCGGAGCCGCCGCCGGCGGCGGACGGGGAGAAGCCGGAGCGCGTGATCATCGCGTGGGGCCGCATCGCCGACGTTCCGCCCGCCGACCGGAAGGCGCTCGAGCTGGCGCTCGATGCCGTGTCGGACCGGATGACCGCCCGGATCCGCGAGGCGGAGGGCCTGGCCTACCGGCTCGGCGCGGGGGCGGGCGTGCTGCCCGACGGGCGCTGGCTGATCCGCGCGGTCGTCACCACGCGGGCCGGCAACCGCGAGCGGGTCGAGGAACTGCTGGCGGAGATCCTCGCCGGCGTCGCCACCGATCCGCCCGACGCGTCGACGCTGGCGCGCCTTGCCGGGCGCGAGCGCCGCAGCACGATGCTGCACGGACTCGCGGCGGTCTCGCGGGCCGAGCAGCTCGGTCGCGCGCTCTACGAGGGCGAGAGCGCCGGGAAGCCTGCCGCTGCCCTGCCCACCTCGGCCGAGGTCGCCGCCGCGGCCCGGCGCTGGCTTTCCCCCGACGCGATGACGCGCGTCGTCGGGCGGTAGGGGCGGCGATCGGCGCAGCCGATCGCCCTCCTCTTATCTCCATTCGGTGACGAAGATGTTCGTCTCGCCGCGCTTCGAGTTCTTCCGGTTCGAGGCGAAGACGAACAGCTTGCCGTCGGGGGAGAACATCGGAAAGCCGTCGAACTCGGGGGACCATGTCACGCGCTCGATGCCGGTGCCGTCGAGATTGATCATGTACAGCTCGAATTCGCGCTGTCCGTCGGGGTAGTTCGTCGAGAAGATCACCTTCTCTCCCGACGGGTGGAAGAACGGCCCGAAGGACGCCACGCCGAAGTCGGTGATCTGCCGCTTGTTCGAGCCGTCGGCGTCCATGACGAACAGCTCGAGCTTGCTCGGGCGGATCAGGTTCTTCTCGAGCAGGCGCCGGTAGTCGGCGATCTCCTCCTCGGTCTTCGGGTGCCAGGCGCGGTAGACGATCTTCGTGCCGTCCGGCGAGAAGAACGGCCCGCCGTCATAGCCGAGATCGTCGGTCAGGCGTCGCACGTCCGTTCCGTCGAGCTTCATCGTGTAGATGTCGAGGTCGCCGTCGCGGGTCGACGTGAAGACGATCCGGTCTCCGGTGGGCGAGACGGTCGCCTCGGCGTCGTATCCCCAGGTGTCCGTGAGCTGCCTGAGTCCGGTGCCGTCGCGGTTGACGACGAAGATGTCGTACTCCGGGAACAGCGCCCAGACGTAGCCCTGGCTGTGGTCCGGCGGCGGCGGGCAGGCCTCCATGTGGTGATGCGTCGACGAGTAGATGATCTGCTCGTCTCCCGGAAGGAAGTACGCGCAGGTCGTCCGTCCGCGTCCGGTCGAGACGAGCTTCCGGTTCGTCCCGTCGAGGTTCATCGTGAAGATCTGGTCGCACTCGTAGGGCGGGATCGTCGCCTGGTAGACCAGTTCCTGGCCGGAGAACGAGAAGTACGCCTCGGCGTTCTCCCCCCCGTCGGTCAGCATGCCGAGCTGGCCGAAGTGGCGCTCTTCCGGCTGCGGTTCGAGCACCCGGATCGGTCCCGAGCGCTCCCCGCCGCCGGCTGCCGTCGGGTCGGCGGAGGAGGCCGGCTGCCGGCCGTCGCACGCGGCGAGCAGGAGCCCTCCGAGCAGCGTCATCATCACCCCGGTCACCGTCCATGCATTCCTCGAGAGCATCGCTGGTCGTCCTCCGTCGCTTCCCGACCTGCTTACCTGGCCTTGAGCGTCACTTTGGCCGTCATCCGTTCGCCGTTGCGTTCCCAGGTCAGCGTCACTTCGTCGCCTGGCGCGTGGCGAGCGAGCAGCTTGGCATACGCGCGGAGATCCGTCACCGGTTCGCCGTCGATCGCGACCAGCACGTCGCCGGCGCGCATCCCCGCGTCCGCCGCGGGCGAGCCGGTGACGGTGTCCTCGAGGCGCACGCCGGGGCCGGCGAAGCCGAAGTCCGGAACGGTGCCGAGCAGCACCCGCCGTGCACTCCGTGGCGCCGCCGGACGCGCCGCGGCCTTCGTGGCGGAGACGGCCGACGTCAGCGGCTCGCCGCGCTCGGCGAGGTAGGCGACGGCCTGGTACGCCGCCTCGGTCACGCGGGCCAGGCCCCGGGCGTCGATCTTCTCCGGCACGTCGCTCGGCCGGTGGTAGTCCTCGTGCGCGCCGGTGAAGAGCTGCACCGCGGGAACGCCGGCCTCGTGGCAGGAGACCTGGTCCGACGAATCGAGGGATTCCTTCGCGATCTCGATCCGCAGTCCCGTCGTGTAGCCGACGCCCATGAACAGGTAGCGCCACTCGCGGGCCGTCTCCGCGCCGATCACCGTCAGCGGCCCGTCTTCGAGCCGGCCGACGGTGTCGAGGTTGATGCAGGCGAGCGGGGTCCGCGCCGAGGAGGCAAGCCGTGCCAGCAGACGTCGCGACCCCAGCCGCCCGGCCTCCTCGCCCGTGACGATGGCGACGATCACCGCCCGGTCACGCGCCGGATCGGCCGCCAGCGCCCGCGCGACCTCGAGCGCGACGGCGACGCCGGAGGCGTTGTCGTCGGCCCCGGGGTGCACCTGGCCTTCGTTGCCGGCACGCACGTCCGGCCAGCCGCGGCCGAGATGATCGAGATGGGCCATCAGCAGCACCGGCGGCATCGCCGGCGCTCCGGGCCGGGCCGGTACCAGCCCGACGAGATTCGTCAGCGTCATCTCGCGCGGCAGCCCCTCGCGCGCGGTCCATGTGCTGCGGAAGCCGTCGCCCTCCAGCGGGCGCAGCCCGGCCTCCCGCATGCGCTGCTCGACGAGCGCCGTCGCCCGCTCGAGGCCCGGCGTGCCGAGCCCGCGCCCCTCCAGCTCCGGGGCCCCGAGGACCCGCACGGTCTCGATCAGCGCCAGCGGGTCGTAGGCCGGAGGGAGTTCGATCAGCGGAGAGCGGCTCGGTGCGGGAGCCCGCTCGACCGGCTCGTCCCCGAGCTGGCGCGTCAGCGGCGAGGACAGCGGCTCCCACAGGCCCTTGCCGACGTTGTCCGGGGCCTCGCCCTCGAACGCCAGCCAGGAGTACTTCGTGTAGTGCGGCAGCTTGCGCGCCAGCCCGGCGATCGCGGCGACCGGGTCGGCGGCGATCCAGCACAGCGCCTGGGCCGGATCGTCGGGATGTCGCGCGACGAGCAGCAGGCTGTGACCCGACCGTTCCACGCGGGTCGATCCGACGCGGAGCGTCGCGTCGTCGAGCACGACGCCCTGCGCGGCCAGCGCGGCGGCGATCGCCGGGGCGAAGCGGTTGGTCGTCCCGAACAGGAACGCGTTCTCCCCGGGCAGCGTCTCGAGGTCCCGGTCGAGGACGATCCGCGGCTCGGCCGGCGCGGACCAGTGTCCGGCGAGATCGCGCCACGCATCGCGCTCCGTCTCGGAGGCGTCGGCCGGCAGCACGAACAGCGGCGCTTCGGCACCGAGGACCGTGGACAGGGCCGGCGGGATCTCCCGCGGGTCGAGCCGCCGCATGACGTCGAACAGCGGATCGATGTCGATCCTCAGGGGGCGGGCGGGGCAGGGGATCTCCACCGTCGCCCTGCCGCTCGAAAGATCGACCGCCCGCCAGACAGGGTAGTTGTCCCCCTCGAGCGTCACGAGCACCGGGACCCGCAGCGGAAACGGCTCGGCGACGTCCCGCTGGCCGAGGGTCAGCTCCAGAACGACCTCCCCCGGCGCCTCGCCCGGCCGCGTGTGGACCGCGTCGAGGGCGATCCGCGGGGCACCCGGCCGGGAGACCCACGCCTCGACGAACGCGTTCCAAGGCTCCCCGCCGGTGCCGGCGAACGCCGCCCCGAGGTCGTCGAACCGCGCGCGCCGGAAGCGGAAGCTCTCGGCGAAGCCGTCGAGCGCCTTGCGGAACGCGTCGTCGCCGAGGCCGCGCCGGACCATGTGGAACAGCATCAGGCTCTTGCCGTAGCCGACCGCCTCGGACGACGCCGAGTGCCGGGAGGTGAACTCGCGCAGCGGGAAGTCCCCTTCGCCGCGGACGAAGTCGGTGAACTTCTGGAGCGTCGCCCGGCGGTACAGCGCGTCCGACTGCTTGTGCTCGGCGAACACGTGATCGGCCATGTAGGCCGTCAGCCCCTCGCACCAGTTGCCGGTGTCCGGCGCGACGTAGACCGAGTTGCCCCACCAGTTGTGCAGCACCTCGTGCGGGAACGACGTCGTCAGGATGAACGGAAAGCGGATCACCTGCGAGCCGAGCAGCGTGAAGCCCGGCATGCCGTAGCCCGTCTCCCAGAAGTTCTCGACCACCGAGAACGCCGGGAACGGATAGGGCGGGAGCACCGCCTCGTACATCGCCAGGTAGCGCTGCAACGCGGCGAGGTACCGCCGAGCGAGCGCATCGTCCTGCTCGCGCAGGAACACGTACAGCGCGACGTCTCCCCGCTGGTCCGAGTACTCGACCAGCGGCCCGCCCACGAGGTAGATCTCCTCGAGCGGCTCCGCCGAGTGCCAGACGACGCGCCGCGCACCGTCGGGGCCGGTCTCGTGCACCTCCCGGGCGCCGCTCGACACGACGTCGTACGGCGCGGCGAAGCCCTCGGCCTCGACGCGGAACGTCACCAGCGCCCCCTCGACGTGCGGGTACCAGCCGGTGCCGCCGGCAAGGTAGATCCCCTCGGGGCCGATCGTCCCCGGCGTCTCGGAGAACCCGCGCTGGTACTCGCGCCCGACCTGCTCGAGCGGGTGGTCGATCGTGCCGGCCAGGCGCAGGGTCACCGGTCCGGCCGCTCCCTCCGGGCCGACGAGGCGAAACCGCTCGAACAGCGGAGTTTCGTCGGCGTCGCCATCGAGGGGCTCGAGCCGCCAGTCCTCGTCGAGGACCTGCGGGCCGAGCCCGCGGTGGAGCGCGAACTCCAGCTCTCCGGTCGGGCAGCCGGCGGACCAGGACAGGCGGTCTTCGGCCGCGAGCCTGTGGGCTTCCGGATCGAGCCGCACGTGCAGATCGTGGTGGATCACGCAGGCCGGCGTCGAGGCGGCGGCCGCGGAGGCGGAGAGCAGGGTCAGAACGGCCGGAACGGCCCATCCCAGGCGAGACACGGCAAATCCTCCCGGGCGGCGGACGCGTCGCCCGCCGGAGCATACATTCGCGGAAGGGGGCCGCCGAGCCGGCGGGTCCGGGGGCCCCGTTCCGCGGCCGGGGGCCGCCACGGGAGAGACGCGATGCCGACCGGAACGAAGCGCAGCGGGCTCGGGAAGTTCATCCGTTCCGAGCTGATCGAGATCATCGAGTGGCAGGACGACACCCGCGATACCCTCGCGTGGCGATTCCCCGACGAGGACAAGGCGATCAAGCGCGGAGCGCAGCTCGTCGTCCGTGAATCGCAGGTGGCGCAGTTCGTCTACCTCGGCCAGTTCGGCGACACGTACGGTCCGGGCAAGCACCGGCTGACGACCGACAACATCCCGGTGCTCACGCGGCTGCAGTCGTGGCGCTACGGCTTCGAGTCGCCGTTCAAGGCCGACGTCTACTTCGTCACGACGCGGGTCTTCCCGGGCAACCGGTGGGGGACGTCGAACCCGATCATGCTGCGCGACGACGACCTCGGGATCGTCCGCGCGCGCGCCTTCGGCATCTACGACTTCCATGTCGTCGAGCCGAAGACGTTCCTGCGCGAGGTTTCCGGCTCGGACCGCGACTTCCGCCTCGACGAGTTCGCCGATACGATGCGCTCCCGGATCGTGTCGGTCTTCAGCGACGCGCTGGCCTCGGCGCGCGTTCCGCTCCTCGACGTCGCCTCGCGCTACGGCGAGCTGGGTCAGGCGCTGCTGCCGATGATCAACCCGGCGTTCCGGGCGAAGTACGGCATCGAGCTGACCAGCTTCGTCGTCGAGAACGTCTCGGTGCCGCCGGAGGCCGAAAAGGCGCTCGACGAGCGCTCGTCGATGACCGCGATCGGCGACCTCAACGACTACGTCAAGTTCCAGATGGCGCGCGGAATGCAGGAAGGCGGCGCGGGAACCGGCGGCATGGCCAGCGAGATGGCGGTCGGCTTCGCCATCGCCCAGGAGCTGATGCGCCAGCAGGGGCCGTCGCTCGGGATCGGCGCGACGGGGGGCGCCGCATCCGCTGCGGCGCCGCCGCGGGGCGCCACCGAGGTGCTCTCGCCGGCCGAGGCCGCGCAGCTCCTGCGGGTCGACGAGAAGGACGTGATCGCCGCCATCGAGGCCGGGGACCTCCGGGCGAAGAAGATCGGCTCGGTCTACCGCATCCCGCGGCGGGCGCTCGACGACCTGCTCGGTGACTGACGCCCGGCCGGCTCCTGCCCGCCGGCCGCGCCCCGGCCGAGCTTGCGGCACAGCCGGGCCAGCTCGCGCTGCTCGGCGGCGGTCAGCGACGAGAACGCCTCGGTGATCCGGACCGCGTGGCCCGGGAACACCCGCGCGATCAGCGAGCGCCCCGCAGCGGTCAGGTGGACCCGCACGCAGCGACGGTCGCCACGGTCGCGCTCGCGCCGCACGAGCCCGCGGGCCGAGAGCTGATCGACGATCAGCGTGACGTTGGCGCGGCTGGTCAGGATCCGGCGGCCGATCTCGTGCTGCGCCCGGGGGCCGAGATGCCAGAGCAGCTCGAGCACCGCGAACTGGTTCTCGGTCAGCTTCTCGGCCCGCAGCGCGGGCGCCGTGCGCGCGTCGACCGCGTTGACGGCCCGCTTGAGCTTGATGTACGCGTCGAGGGCGCGGACCTCGGCGGCCGGGCCCTTGTGGCGTGTGCCCATCGTGGTTCCTCGGTGGGGCTGGCCGGCAGTATAGTCAATCCATGAACAGTTCAGCAGTTGACAGTCCTCCCGCTGCGTGAAACGCGGCCTTCCGCATGCGGCGCTCCGGCCGGAAGGAGCCCCGGGAGATGAACGGCACGGCTTCCGCCGGGCGCCCGACCCACGAGCGCTCGCCGGCGCCGGATCCGCCCTTGGTGCGCCGGGGCTTCGTGTCTGGCATCCTGCATGTCTGACCTCGGGGACGAGCAAGGAGAACGACACGATGAAGAGACCGTGGGTCCAGACTGTTCCGGCCGTTCTGCTTCCGGCCCTCCTGCTCTGCGCGCTGGCGGCGACGCCCGCGTAGGCCCAGACCGCCGACTGGGGCTACGGCGCCGAACTCGGCTTCTTTTCCGGCACGCCGGACGGCTCCGAGTTCGCGATCGGCTTCGTTCCGGAGCGCTACCTCTCGCCGGCGTTCTCGGTCGGCTTCCCGGTCCATCTGACGCCGACCTCGGACTACGTCCAGATCTCCGGCGCCGTGACGGCCCGCTTCCACTTCGACTTCGAGGGCTTCGAGGTCGTCCCGTACGTCGGCCTCGGTCTGGTCTACGGCGATCTCGACCGCCCGCTCGGCTCCCGAGACGACACGAGCTACATCATTCCGCTCGGAGTCTCGGTCGACTTCCCGCTGCAACCGAAGCTGTCGGTCGGCTTCTCGGTGCAGGTTGCCCTGACCGGCTTCGACTTCGGGCCCGGGATCGGCGAGGACAGCAGCCAGACTTCGGTCATGGCGACGGTCCGCTACAGGCCCTGACCGGCTGCCGCGAGGCGAATGCGGCAGAGGTGGGAGGGCGCGCGGACGCGACGCGTTCTCCCACCTCGCATGTCATGCCGTGTGATCCGCCGGCTATTCCTTGCGGCAGGTGCAGCCGCCGTCGCCGACCGGGTTGCAGCAGGTGTAGTAGCCGGCCCCACAGCTCACACCGCAACTCCAGCCGCTGCCGGAATGGTCGCACGACGAGGCGCCCTTGCCGCCGGAGCTGCAGCCACCGGTGTTGCCGCCGGGCGATGGGTCAAGCCAGTTGTTGAACAGTCCGGAGTCGATGTCCCCCGTGCCGAAGCTGTTCATCAGGGACGTGTCCGATTCCGGAACGTGCACCAGCTCGACGCCATCGAGGATGCGGTAGGTCGTCTGGCCG